>DAIRSC010000079.1:0-9428 GCA_036804585.1 Chitinophagaceae bacterium | reverse complement strand
AAATCAGAAAAAAACTGCACGCTTATTGAGGTGATATGAAAAATTATTGTGCATCTAAATGAACGAAAATTACTCCATCATGTACTGGAATCAACTATTTTCACGTTAATCAACAAGCCCTAGATAGACCAATTCATATGGTGGTTTATACCAGCCTGTACCGTAGTACTTTTTGTTGACGGGCAACGAGTATTACGGCAATAGGATAGTTGTTTAGACCAAATTGATTGGTCTGACCTGTGTCGATGATATTGATGTACCTATGGAACGAGGGTTAAAGTATCTTTATGCCTTGCTACTGCAAATTCTCGGTTAAAAAGTCAATTCATCACCGCTGAAATTTTAGTCACTTAAACCTTTTTTCTTTTCTTAACAAGTTCAGGGTCAGAATTGGTTAAATTTGCCCATATGGACACCTTGGTCAATAAAGTGGCTGAAAGCGGAATCATTACGCTAAATCTCGAATCATTTTTGCCGAATCTGGTCATGCCTTTCGATTTAAAACCTTTTTTATTCATGGAACTCATCCTGAAGGAAAAGGATTTTCGGGCTGCCTTACTCGCTCACGATTGGTCGCAGTACCGGCAGGCTCACGTGGCTATTTATTGCTCCGCAGATGCCATTGTTCCGGTATGGGCATATATGTTGGTGGCGCAGTATCTTCAACCGCATGTGGCATCTCTGAGTATGTCTGAACCCGAAGCAGCTGCTGTTCAACTTTGTTTGCGCAATATCGAGGCCATGGACGTGCGGCCGTATGTTGATCAACGGGTAGTGATCAAGGGTTGTGGCGAAATTCCTATTCCTGATGCTGCTTATTCGGCCATTACTTTTAAACTTCGTCCTGTCGTGAAGAGCCTCATGTATGGTGAACCATGCAGTACAGTACCTATATTTAAGCGCAAAGCCATTCAACCGGCCTGATTGTTTCACCCATCTATTTGATCTATTTATGATGTTACAAAAAACACAAATGGCTCTTCTGTTGCTTGTTGTCTCAAAGGGTATTCTTCAAGCCCAGGAGCATAATCCACGGTATATTAAGGAATAGCATGTCGAACCCAATACCCATGCTACACACACAAATTCACGCACTATTGTACACCACATGCCCCTCAAAATATTTCCGCCTAATTTGCCAAAAACCTTTACGCTGTTCGGTGAAAAAGTACCGCTTGAAATCTGGGATGTGCGCGAACGTTTCGACCGCGAACTGCTCGTGAATACCTATATGCAAGGCAGTACCAGTTATATCATCAAACTTATGGGGCGCTGGATGCCCATCATCGAAGAGCGCCTCAAAGCTCATGGTGTGCCCGACGATTTTAAATATCTCTGCATTGCCGAAAGTGCCTTGCAAAATCAAACTTCTAAAGCTGGGGCAGTTGGCTTCTGGCAGTTCATGCCCGGCACCGCATCTTCCTTTGGCCTTCATATCGATCATGAAGTAGATGAACGTTATCATCCCGAAAAATCGACCGATGCTGCTTGCCGTTACCTCAAGCAAGCCTACGATAAATTTGGGAATTGGACAGCCGCAGCCGCTTCTTATAATTGTGGAATGGGCGGGTATAACGGGGCCCTGACTGCCCAGGGCGAAAGTAGTTTTTATGATCTGCTCTTGCCCGAAGAAACCATGCGTTATATTTTTCGGATTGCAGCCTTAAAATTTATTCTCGAAAATCCCCAGCGCTCCGGATTTCATTTCGAGGAGGATGATGTTTATCATCTTTTCAAACTTCGCAGCGAAACCATTCAGTTTGGGGTTGGCAGTCTTATCGCTTTTGCAAAAAGTAAGGGCACCAATTATAAAACCATCAAAATGCTCAATCCCTGGTTGCGCGATAAAACCCTCAGCAACAGTAAAGGTCGCACTTACACCATTTTACTGCCTGCCGCACCTTAAGCTTTTTTGAAGGGGAGCATGCATGCACTGCATCTTTTATCCTCCTTCCTGCCTTTGCTTCAATCTGCGCCGCTATCGCCGGGCGCAGGATTTCCGCGACAGTCAGGGCTATTTAGGGGCAGCAGGTTATCTTATCGGCGCTTCAAATACAAATAAGCGTGAATGGGTTTCGCACGTAAGTGTGGGATAGCCCTTGGACGATGGCGAGGAAAATGATGATGCTGATGAGAAGTGAGAAATTAAATGTTGAATGCACCCTGATTGGACTCAAATGACAATGTCGTGCAGCAAAGGATGGCTAAAACCGCTTCAAATCTTCTAAAATAAATAGTTTTCAAGTTAAACAGCAGCTCCTATTTAGGGGCTCACAACCTTGATGATTCAAGTGGCATATATGGAATATGGCTACATCAAAAATAAAAGTGCCCGACTTTTTTTAACTCTGCTGATCAACGATTAACTTTAAAGCATGGTACATCATCTGTCAAAAAACAATTCTCTGGTCAAGGAGTGGGTCAACGATTTACGCAATGTTGAGGTACAAACACAACGCATGCGCTTTCGTCGGAATATGGAACGAATCGGTGAAGTATGCGCTTACGAAATAAGCAAAACCATGCCTTATGAGGCGGCTGAAATCAATACACCGCTGGGTATTTATAATGGGCAAACATTATCGCATCAACCGGTTATCGCCACAATTTTCCGCGCTGGCTTCCCTTTGTTTCAAGGTATGCTGAATTTTTTCGACAAAGCCGATTGTGCTTTTGTGGCTGCTTATCGCAAACACAATCAGGATGGTAGTTTTAATATCAACCAGGAATATGTCACCTGTCCTGATTTAAGCGCCCGAACCCTCATCATTGCCGATCCCATGCTGGCCACCGGAGCATCACTTATCATGGCCTTGGATGAGTTATTCGAATACGGACAACCAGCTGCAGTACATGTCGTGGTGGCTATTGCCTGTACCGAAGGCATCGAAAATCTGATTCAAAAATATCCTGATTTCACCATTTGGGCCGCAGATATCGATGATGAATTAACTGCAAAAGGTTATATCGTGCCCGGTCTCGGCGATGCCGGAGATTTGTCATTTGGCAGTAAAATGCAGTTCTAAAAAAAGTTTAGCTGCAAAAACCTTCAATCATTTTAAATCCCTCATGCGGCGGTTGCTGTTTCCAGAGGATGTCGTAAATCACATCTGCAATGGGCAGCTTGTAGTCAATACGTTCACATATCCGATGAATTCCCCGGCTGGCATAATACCCCTCAGCTACCATGTTTAATTCCAGTTTGGCCGCTGCAACACTATACCCTTTTCCAATATAGTTTCCAAAGGTTCGATTGCGGCTATGCATGGAGTAACAGGTCACGAGTAAATCACCTAAGTAGGCACTGGTATTATAGTGGTGTAAACTTTGGGTACTAATCACATCCATGAAGGTTTGTAATTCAGCGAAACAATTGGTGATATAAACACTTAAAAAATTATCGCCATAATCCAATCCATGCGCGATGCCGGCACCTAATGCATAAATATTTTTAAGCACGGCTGCATATTGCACCCCATAGATGTCTGTACTAACGACTGTATTTAAATGTTCACCCTGAAATTGTTTAGCCGCATCAATTGCCAGACGCTCATTGGATGAAGCGAATGTGAGATAGGATAGTTTTTCGGCGGCCACTTCTTCGGCATGACAAGGGCCACTGATGCAGGCATATTGTACATCTAAAACGCCAAAAGTTTCATGGAGATATTCATTCAGCAATAAGGCTTGTTCCGGTAAGATTCCTTTAATCGCCGACAAAATATTTTTGTTTAAAAAACTATCCTTGGGCAGAACTTGCAAGGCATCTACTACAAATGCAGAGGGAATACCAATCACTACCAAATCAGCAGCCTGAACCGCTTCTGCCATATTTTCGTAAAAAACAATATTGTCGACATTATATTCCACCATACTCAGGTAGTGCGGATTATGACCTTTTGTTTTTAAATGATTTAAGGCTTCTGCACTTCGCATCCACCAATTGATGGGATGCCTGTTGGCATTGAGTAGTTTTGCCAGCGCCGAACTCCAGCTTCCGTTCCCCAATATGGTAATGCGTTGATTTGACATAACAAGTTGGCGCTAAGATAATCATTCGAAAGGCTAATCATTCTTCCTACATTCATTTTTTTAGAATGTTGTACGCCTGAGTTTAAATGAGGCCTGTTAGAGTCCTGTTCATTTCAACTAATTCCAATATTACAAGGGAATATGCCGTAATGGAAATGCTGGATTCTGATGATAAGTGTTAAGAACTATGTGAGCGGTATGACAAGTGAAAATCAGAAAAAACAACATGTGTATTGTTGCGTGATGAAAATTACCTTGTATCTAAATGAAGGCAATTCATTTCATAATTTAATGTTGTCAACTACTTTCACCTTAACCGGCTGGCTCTAATGATATTTTTTTGCCTAATCCACGAAGCTAAAAACATTATCATTCAAATTGGTCAAATTTGTAATAACGCAATCGTTACAATGGCTAGTATTTGTCATCTACCTTGCAATGCATGAAACAGCACATTCTCTAGATTTAATATGGAAATGTATGCTTCGTGTTCTGTTATTATTTATTTCATGGCTAAATTGATACATGTACGCAAATACATTCAAAACCATAAATCCAAACTTTTTCTTCATACTTCAGAAAATAGGTGTGAATCTATCTTTATTCCAGAGTAGCCCGTTTTATTAAACTCCAAATTCCAATTATAAAAAGATCCCAACTGGAGCAAATCATAATCAAGGTAATCGCATTGAATCAGTTTATGCATTTCTATAAAATCTAAAAACAGATACGGGTCGGTATGCAGTTTTACATCCGATTTAATAATAAGGTCAAGCGGAGCATTCATACCGGGAGCATAGCTAACGGTTACGAAAGCTTCCGCAGAGCCAATAGCTACTAATTCCATTGCATATTTTCTTGCGGCCATGGCACCAAGCCGGTCGATATGCGAAAGATCTTTTCCGTACAATGCTCCGCCTCCAATCGGAATTCGCGGACCGTAAAAATCCATCACAAGTTTTCTTCCTGTCTGTCCGTTATCTCCGTCACTGCCACCATTCAGCAAAGGGCCGTTTGGGTTCACCAGCACATTCATGTCTTTCCAGTTTCCAATCCAACGGTTGTCCAACTTTTGCAGTTGATTAAACGCATTTTGAAGAACGCGGTTGCATTCAAATGTGAATTCAGTATAGGAATAAATTTCTTTCTGCTGAAGCGTGAGCAGCAAAGTTTTTATGCACCAATCATTTCCATTCTCATCTATCACGATAAGTACTTTGCCGTCGGGTCCGTGACCTTTTAATAGTCCGCTCTTTAATTCATTAATCACCTGCTCTCTGAAATACCACGCTGCAAAATGTTCGGGCGGAAGAAAATTTGTTTTCGCATCATACCCCGCATATCCTATAACAATGGATTGATCATTCACATAGTGCGTCCATTTTTGAGGAGCTTCCGTGAGCCAACAGATTTTATCAATGATGTTATATTTCCTTACGTCAATATGATTTTCTTTTGTGTAACCGATTTCGTTACCGATTTCATTGATGATTTCCCTGAGATCCAAATCAAGTTTCCTGCATGTAACAACTGAACCGTTTAAAAATAAATGTTCTGACCACACGGCAATTTCAACCTGCGCGTATGCTTCGGGGTCTGTCTTGTATGCATACTTAATAATCCTGTCGGCAAGAAGGTCACAGAATTTATCAGGGTGCCCGTTTAAAACTACTTCTGAATATCTTTTCATAATGTCTTGGTTTTATTTATTTATTAATTAACTCACAGTCTTTCCAGTTGCAGGTAAGGAATATTCACATCCATAAATTTCTGAGGATTACCATTAGAGCTTACAAGCACATTGATATTTTCTCTTTGTAAATCCCTTATCATAAATTCAGTTATCGTTTCCACATACCCATCGGATACTATCAGGCTTTTTCCGATTTTGTTTTTGCGTACATGATCAAACACAGGCCCGATGCTCGTTCCGCCCGTACTTTCATATTCCAGCTTTCCATCCCTGAATCTGGCTGCTACTACATCATTAGAAAAAACCCACAGCGGCATTTTAATATAAGACCTGAAATGATAAAGCAGGGAGATGAGTGCATCAATTTCACTGCTCATGGAACCGCTTACATCAAGATAAATATTTGCAAGCTCAGATTGTGCAAGTTTCGTGCTTTCATTTTTTGAAATCGGAATCAATCCGCTGTATCTAAACCGAGCCATGGATCTTCTGTCCACACTGCTCAGAATAGGCATCATCACCTCGGTTGTTATGGCTTCGGTTTTCAATTTCTTATCTGGAAGCAAACTTTTATTTAAAAGATTCAGTGTTGATTGCTCCCATTTATTTTTTTTGAACCTGATAATTTTTTGATCTTCAGTTTTTAACTTCTCCCCTGCACCGCGTGTGCCCGGCTTATTCCAAATCAGAGTACCATCCATTTTTTTTAGAATACCATCCAGTATTTTTTTCATCTCTTCCGAAATATTTTCTCCTGAATGATTTCCAAGCAGGATAATTTTTTCAATGTCTTTCTTATTAATTTTTTCTTCTAAATAAATAAGAAGTTCATACAGGTCATCAGCACAGTATTTGCCTGTATAAATTTTAAAATGAACTTTCCGCCACTCATTGTCGATATTTGAATATTCCTCAGGCAACTTCGGTTCTTGCCGCAGCAGAAAACTTATCATTTCCCATTGGTAAAAGCGCATAAAAAATTGAGCATATTGCATTCCCTTGTAACGGAAAATAATCGCATTTATAATTGCATCAAGTGCAACGTTCAGCAGCGGGTTACTGACTTCATATTTTTCCGTATGCAAAAGAAGCACGTGAAGAAACTCATGAAGCAATACTGCTTTCACGTCATCTTCTGACTGAAGATGCTCTCTGCAAAATGCAGGATTGATTTTTAGAACCGGATTTTTTGATAGCGTTACTGCCATTGTTGGAACCATCGTTGTGAATTCCACATCTGTTATTTTAAACAATGCGCGGCATGCAAGTGGATTTTCATCCGCCATATCCTGAATGATATATCTTAGTTGTTTTTCAGTCCACTCCATAGTAGTTGTTGAGATTGATTTTTATTAATTCTATTTTTCTGTTCAGCCGATTCCTGGTGAATATCATCGGGGAATCGGGAGAGTAATAGTTTTTGCTGCATTTTGACAGGATCACCGCGCTCCTGAACATTTCATACCTTGATACTGAATATCGCAGATCCAATGTTGCAGTAGGAATGATAAGCATCCGGACAGCAGGTAATTTTAATTCTGCTTTGACATGATCCCAGTCAAATAACAGACTTGGCCCGTACAATGAGATTACCCATTTTTCTATATCAGTGATTTTTTTAGGAATATCCAAAGAATGAATTTCGCTCTGCATTTTTAGTTCTTCCGATTCAAACATGCTGGATCGTATCTTTTCGGACCGCACCCTGCTGCTGGGACCACCGGTATTAAACAGATGCCGTTGCTTTGAAGTATTATTGATTTTTTCCTGAGTATTTTCCATTGTTAGTTTTTTATTGTTCAGCCATTGACCGAAGATAATTTTCAGCGCTCTTGAAGCAATCATTGAGTTCCTGTTCAATAAATTTAGGCTCATTGATTGACACGTTAAGGCTGGCGAGGTATAGAAAAAACTGCTTCGCCCTTCTCTTTCTTATGGCAATATCGTTTTTCATAGAGTCCAGATAATGGACACAGGTAGCCCATTCCGGATGAATGGTTCTGATTGCATTGAGATTCTCACGCCATTCCATTTTTCCGTCAACGTTCATTATTCTGACAGCGATGGAAGTCAATTCATTCAGCGCCTCCTCATTTATAACATCATATGTTTCCAGAATCGGCTGAGTTGCAAATGCAAATGCCCCGACTCTTGCCACACTGTCTTGCTTGATCATCTGCATCACGGCAATACTTTTAATCTCTTTATCAATATTATCATTCATTACCAAGTCAATTTTTGAGGTGAGAGACGATGTCATCAGAAATGCTGAAAGCCAACAGTCACCGGGATTGCTTTCAATTACCAATCGTATGCATTCTGAATGTGCGGAATCAATGACATGATCTGCAAGGTTTATTTTCCATGCACGCTGCGGAAGACTCCATCGCAGTCCAAGTTTATAGAGTTGATTTTTACTTTTGATGTCATTAGCATAACCAAGTTCGCTGGCTACTAAAAACAGTGCGGTAAAATTTCTTGCAAGAAGCCGTGCTCTTCTGGGGGAAATGCGAAATCCATCTTCCCCAAGCAGTGTGCTTATTATTCTGCAGTATGCGACAGTTTCATTCGATGGTTTCTGAATGTGCTGAAGAAATTTTGGTCTGACCGTGCTTATAAGTTGTGACAATTCTAAGGATGTCCCGGAAATGGCTCCTTCACCAGCAGGATAAATAACAAGATCCTGTTCTTCCTTTGTTAAATCACTCCAGTCAGGAACTTCAATGATAAATGCAAAGCGGTCGGCAAGCGCCTGATCGAGAGAAAAACTTCCTTCATACGAATCATCAGAGTCTGAATTTAAGGATTGTACCGGGTTCATCGCTGCCCAGCGGTATTTCAGATTTTCAAGCTCAATGCCCTGAATCTTTTTTTCGTGAATGATAGAAAAAAATTTGTTCTGCACTTCCGGCTTGCAGCGGCTTAGCTCATCAATGAGGACTGACTCTGCGTTCCAGATAGTGGCGGGAGTTTTAAGAAAAGTAATTTCCTTGCCATCGCTGTCAGGATAGGGGAAACCCACAAGATCATCGAATGACAAAAAGCTGGCGTTGTAATGCCTGTGCTTCAAGTTCAATGATTCTGAAATGCTGTTGAGCAGGTAGGTCTTCCCTGTTCCTGCCTTACCGATGAGCAGCAACGGATCTTCCGATACAAGCGATGCAAGGATTACCAACTCGAGATGATCGAAACCATACACTCCGAGTCTTCTGAGAATCTTTTTTGATTTTTTCATGATTGATTTTTTTAGAATCATCAAGAACTCAGATGGAAAGCCAGCAAAAAAAGATATGCTTTGAACTTTTTTTGGCCGGCTGACCCTCATCATTTTTACCTCCGTGGTGTTCCGACTCGTTTGGTTTCTCATTTAGGAGAATCTTGATGAATGATGCAAAACTAAACAAATTATCAGACAGTTGGTGTTTCTTTGAAATTATTTTTGCCTAAATGAATCTAATCCATTCTAACAAAGCGTGATAGCATTGGTCATTTTCTTCTCTCAATTAGTGGATTACAGTTTATGTTCATTTTGGCATTGGATATAACAGACGGATACCAATAGGCGTATGGAGACCGTTGCAAAACGATCAAAAATAATTGGCAAAGTCATTTGGCTTGAAATTTCTGAGTTACTTTGAATTTTTAACGATATCATGATCAATAAGATCACTCAATACTTAAAAATTCAAAAAGCCTTGAACTT
>DAIRSC010000078.1:0-9555 GCA_036804585.1 Chitinophagaceae bacterium | reverse complement strand
AAAGCCAACAGGGATCAGCAAACAGTGAATGAAAAATTATTGGCCATTCAGGAAGCTGCGAGAGGAACAAACAACCTCATGCCTTATGTGATTGATGCCGTTGAGCACCATTGTACGCTTGGAGAAATATCACATGCCTTAAGGGCTGTGTGGGGAGAATATAAAGGATAGTCGACTATAAATGCCGGATGATTTCATCGGCGAATTCGCTGGTCTTTAAAAGCGTTGCATCTTTCATCAATTTGTGGAAATCAATAGTAACCTTCTTATTCTTGATGGCTTGTCCAACCGACCAGGTAATCCTTTCCGCAGCATCCGTCCATCCCATATATTCAAGCATCATAACGCCACTTAAAATAACGGAAGATGGATTCATGGTATTGGTATTGGCAAAACGGGGAGCGGTGCCGTGCGTAGCTTCAAATACAGCATGACCTGTATGGTAATTGATATTGGCGCCCGGAGCAATGCCAATTCCGCCAACCTGAGCCGCTAGGGCATCACTGATATAATCTCCATTCAAATTCAAAGTGGCAATCACACTGTAATCTTGCGGGGCCAGCAAGGCTTGTTGTAAAAAATTATCTGCAATGGCGTCTTTAACAATGATTCGGCCACCGATTCCGGCCACTTTCATTTCTTCATTGGCGACAGCTTCACCACTTTCTTGTTTGGTTTTTTCCCATTGATTCCAGGTATAAACCTGATCTTTAAATTCACGCTCGGCTAATTCATATCCCCAATTTTTAAAAGCACCTTCTGTAAACTTCATGATATTTCCTTTGTGCACAATTGTCACCGAAGGCAATTTATGATCGATGGCGTATTGAATGGCTGCACGGATTAATCGTTCACTGCCCATTTTGCTCACCGGTTTAATCCCAAAGGAGGTGGATTCCGGGAAACGAATTTTTTGGACACCTAATTCTTCGGTTAAAAATTTCAACATCTTATCGGCCTCCGGGGTTCCGGTCATGTACTCAATACCTGCATAAATATCTTCGGTATTTTCCCGAAAAATGACCATGTTTACTTTTTCAGGATGCCACATGGGAGAGGGGGTTCCTTCAAAATATTTTACAGGGCGCAAACAAACAAAAAGATCCAATTCCTGACGTAGCGCAACATTTAAACTGCTGATTCCACCACCCACTGGCGTAGTTAATGGGCCTTTGATAGCCACTAAATAATCTTTAAAAGCCTGCATGGTTTCTTCCGGCATCCAGGAGCCAGTTTCGTTGAAAGCTTTTTCGCCGGCAAGAACTTCTTTCCATTCAATTTTTTTATGGCCATGGTAAGCCTTTTCAATGGCAGCATCAAATACCCGAACACTGGCATTCCAGATATCCGGACCTATACCATCACCGATAATAAATGGAATGGTTGGATTGTTTGGTACCATCAATTTTCCGTCTTCACCCATTTGTATTTTACCAGCCATTGATTCGATTTTTTGTGGCGCAAATGTATGCAGAGCCATGCGTCTAAAAAAATAGAATACATAGCAAAATGATATAAGATTTATGAATCTCCGCATTTATGCTTCATAAATTCCGTCCTCGCAAAGTCTCGACCTGTCATATGCTCAATAGATGGTCAACAGCCAAAGTCGGACTCTGCGGAGCGTATTGTAACTTAGCAGTATAAATGAACAGAAATGATAAATTTACAATATCGCATAGTCCCGAAGCGGAGACTCTGCCGAGGACAGAAGAGTAACGCAGTAGAATAAACCATCACTCTGTTCGACATTTGTAATGTCGCGCTGCTATCGGCGGTTTTGTAAACCGCATTGGTATATCTCATAATTAAACGGTAAAAGGTAAAGTCCCCCCGGCCTTAAAAGAATGCACCGATAAAAAAACTAAGACAACATATTCTGCAATTGTTCAACCATTTGTTTGGAACCAATAAAAACCGGAACCCTTTGATGCAATTCGGTCGGTTGTAAATTCAGGATTGAATCATGGCCATTTGTACTCATTCCACCGGCCATTTCAATCAGATAACTCATTGGATTACATTCGTAAAGTAAACGCAATTTGCCATTGGCATTGGATTTATCTGCAGGATACAAAAAGATTCCCCCTTTGATTAATGTTCGATGCATATCAGCCACCATGGAGCCAATATAACGATGGGAATATGGACGTGAAGTTTCTTGATCACTTTCCATACAGAAATTTAAATAATTTCGAATGTGATCATCGTATTTTGACCAATTGCCCTGATTGATGGAATATATTTTTCCTTTTTCAGGACATTTCATGTCTTTATGTGATAAACAAAACTCACCAATGCTAGGCTCCAGCGTAAAGCCATTCACACCCAGGCGGGTCGCATAAACCAGCATGGTACTAGAACCATAAATCACATATCCGGCAGCCATGATATTGCGGCCTTTTTGTAGAAAGTCGGCTTCCGTACATACTTGCCCTAAAGGACTAACTCTTTTATAAATGCAAAAAATGGTACCAATGGATGCGTTGACATCTATATTCGAAGAACCATCTAAAGGATCGAATAAAACAACATATTTTGAGTTCTTGGAATGTTCGTCATCAAATGCGACAAAGTGGTCGTTTTCTTCCGATGCAATACCAGCGCAATCGGAACTATTTTTTAAAACATTGATCAACACCTGATCTGCAAATACATCCAATTTCATTTGCTCCTCTCCCTGAACGTTTACAGCACCCTGAGCACCTAAAATATCCGCAAGACCTGCTTTATTGACCTGTTTGTTGATGAACTTACAAGCCAAACCAATATCACGTAATAAGGTCGAGAGTTCGCCCGTAGCTTGTGAGAACTGCCGGGTTTGCATGATAGTGAATTCGTCCAGTGTAACTAAATTTCTGTTTGGATTCATGATAAAAAGAAAAATTTTATGAGGGAAGAGAGTTAATCATCAAGTTTTAAAACGGCTAAAAAGGCTTCTTGAGGGACTTCTACATTTCCAATTTGTCGCATCCTCTTCTTACCTTCTTTTTGTTTTTCAAGGAGTTTTCGTTTTCGGCTGATATCACCTCCGTAGCATTTGGCCGTTACGTCCTTCCGCATAGCACTGATGGTTTCTCGGGCAACCACTTTGGCGCCAATAGCAGCTTGTATGGCAATTTGAAATTGTTGACGTGGAAGTAATTCCTTCAATTTTTCACAAAGCTTACGGCCGAACTCATGGGCCCTGCCGCGATGAATCAGTGCGCTTAAAGCATCTACTTTATCTCCATTTAAAAGGATATCCATTTTTACGATATCACTTTCACGCATATCAATGGGGTGATAATCAAATGAAGCATATCCCCGAGTTTGGCTTTTTAGTTTATCGTAAAAATCAAAAACGATTTCGGTCAATGGCATTTCAAAGGTTAATTCAACCCGGGTAGGAGTGAGATAACCCTGATTAATCAACATGCCTCTTTTGCCGATGCATAAGGTCATGATATTGCCAATATACTCCGGTTTGGTAATGATTTGCGCTTTAATAAAGGGCTCCTCAATAGAGTCCAGTCGGCTTGGATCCGGCATCTCTGTCGGATTGTTGACTATAATCGTTTCTTTTTTGGTGGTTTTGGCTTTGAAGCTCACATTCGGAACGGTGGTGATCACGGTTTGATTAAACTCGCGCTCCAATCGCTCTTGGATGATCTCCATGTGTAAGAGTCCGAGAAAACCACAACGGAATCCAAATCCTAAGGCTTGTGAAGTTTCCAATTCGAAGGTGAGTGAAGCATCATTGAGTTGTAATTTTTCCATACATCCTCTGAGTTCTTCAAACTGGTCCGTTTCAACAGGGTAGATACCAGCAAATACCATGGGTTTTACATCTTCAAATCCTTGAATGGCTTCTTTGCATGGATTGGTGGTCGTGGTGATGGTATCTCCAACTTTTACTTCTTTGGCAACTTTAATTCCGGTAATGATATAGCCCACATCACCTGCACGGACTTCTTTTCGTTCTTCCATGCCGAGTTTCAGAATGCCCACTTCATCCGCTTCATATTCAAGTCCGGTATTGCTAAATTTAATTTTATCGCCTTTATGTAAAACTCCACTGAAAACACGGTAATAAACAATAATTCCCCGGAAACTATTAAACACGCTATCAAAGATGAGGGCTTGAAGTGGCGCATTTTCATCCCCTTTCGGACAAGGGATACGTTCAACAATGGCCTTCAGGATTTCATCAATACCGATTCCGCTTTTTCCGGAAGCCAGCAAAATGTCTTCATCTTTACAACCAATCAGTTCAATGATTTGATCTTTTACTTCAGGAATCATAGCACCTTCCATATCGATTTTATTGATCACCGGAATAATTTCCAGATCATTGTCAATCGCCAGATACAAATTTGAAATGGTCTGGGCTTGAATTCCCTGAGAGGCATCCACCAATAATAAGGCTCCTTCACAGGCAGCAAGTGCTCTGCTTACCTCATAACTAAAATCCACATGCCCCGGAGTATCAATCAGATTAAATACATAATCCGTGCCCTGAAAGGGGTAATTAATTTGGATTGCATGGCTTTTGATGGTAATTCCTTTTTCCCTTTCCAAATCCATATCATCGAGCACCTGGTTCATCATTTGCCTTTCGGTAATTGTTTTGGTATGTTCCAACAAACGATCGGCTAAGGTACTTTTGCCGTGATCGATGTGAGCGATGATACAGAAATTGCGAATGTGTTGCATAATAGTATAAAGACCCGATATTTAAAACGGGTCACAAAGGTAAACGGATAAGAGGAGGAAAAAAAATCAGAATGGGGGGAGAGCCTACCAATGATCTACATCGGTTTGATGATCCTGTTGGTGGTTTGAATCTTCAGCGGGAGTGTTTTCACTCGGAGCGGAATCGTCTTCTGTAAGTTCATGATTGAATGCATCGAAGTCAAAATCGGGCATCAGATCTGTTTTTACGTAGTCAATGGTTTCGCCTAAGGCTTTGAGGAATTTATTAAAATCTTCCTTGTACAGAAAAATTTTGTGCCGGTCGTAGCCATTATCGTTGAAACGTTTTTTGCTTTCAGTCAGCGTAATGAAATAATCGTTACTTCGAGTAGACCGGACATCAAAAAAGTAAGTTCTTCGTTTACCGGCTTTGAGGCGCTTGCTAAACAAGGTTTCGCTGTTTCTCTCATTGTTATTTTCGTACAACACGGACAAATAATGTTTAAAAGTGAAAAATTGGACTAACAAATATACTATTTCGGGTGAATAGTCAAAATATTCCGCTTTTAAATCTACAGATAAATTTGTTTTATCTCACTTTGTAAATTTTTTTTCAACGACGCTGATTTTTGCATTATTTTAGCGCTCTATTAAACAAAGTACAATGAGTTATTTAAATCGATCTGTATGGCCCGTTCTGGGAATTGCCCTCGCAAGTGTCGCAGCTATGAGCATCGGAACCCAAAAAGGAGTGAACGAAGATTACTCCCGATTTGCGTCCATGAAAGTAGAAGAGGAATCAGCGGAAAAGAAAAATGAAATTGCTGGTGCGGCGGAATGGTACAAGCTGACCAAAGCCAACCAAGTAACTGGGGTTGTTGATCCGGCAGATGTGATGTCTGCGCGGGAGCAAGCCGACAAATTGGCTCGTCAATCATTTGGTAAAAAAAGTCGTGCATTTGATCAGATGAAATGGGAAGAAACTGGCCCATCCAATGTAGGTGGCCGTACCCGAGCGATGATTACTGATCGGAACAGCAGTAATACCTTGTACATGGGTGGTGTTTCCGGTGGATTTTGGAAATCAACCGACAACGGTGATACTTGGGTAAAAGCTGTGGGAAGTGACACGACTTCGGCCATTAGTATTTGTGCTATTGCTCAGGCTGCGAATGGTGATATCTATTATGGAACCGGAGAAGGCCACTATTTCCCAACAGGAAGTTCGGGTGGCGGACAATTGGGTGAAGGTATCTGGAAATCAACGGATGGAGGTAATACATTCACGCAACTATTGTCAACCAAACCGACGAATGGAAATGTAATTTCTGATGCTTGGGTTTACGTTGATAAGCTAGTCGCTCATCCTACAGATCCAAACAAAATTATCGCAGCCACCAATGGTGGGTTAAAAATAACTTCTGATGGCGGTTCAACTTGGGTTAAACCTGGTACTTTGACCATCAATACTCAAATTAATGATGCTGAAATCTCAACGGATGGTAGCAAAGTATTGGTTTCAACAGCAAACAATGTTTATCTATCCAATGATGGGGGGCAAACTTTTGGTGCCAATTTAATGGGTAATAATGGGTTGCCATCCTCTACCGGTATTACCCGCGTTGAGGTAGCTATTGCGCCGAGCGATGCAAACTACATGTATATCGTTGCAGCATCCAATGACGGTAAGCTGAAGGGAGTATACAAATCAACCAATGGAGGAGTTTCATGGACCACAATTGCAATTGGTGGTTCGGCTGTTTTTGATCCTCTTGGCACGCAAGGTGACTATAACATTGCTTTAGGGATCCATCCTACCAATCCAGAAATGGTCTTTTTAGGAGGTCAGTTGGATTTATGGAGATATACACCAACCGCTTTATGGCAAGCAATTGCTTACTGGCTTGGGAATCCTATTTTTGGTACAAATGTTCATGCTGATATGCATGGGGTGATGTTTAACCCTAGTAATCCTGAGAACATGTATGTTGTCACTGATGGTGGTTTTTACCGAACCTTCAATTGTAGTGCACCTCAACCATTTTTTGCAGATCGCAATAAAAACTATGCCACTGCCCAATGTTATGGTTTAGGTGCCAATCGTTTGGGACAGGTAGTCTTTGGTACTCAGGATAATGGATCAGATATTACAGGACGAGTAATGAATGATCCAAAGCAATCTATTGATTTAACAGGAGGCGATGGCACAAGATGTGCGTTGAGTGATTTGAATACAAATTATATTTTTACTTCGATTGTTAACGGAGAAGTTCGCAGAGCAAATGATGGTGGTAGTAATGGCGCTGCTTCTTTTAAAAGTATGTTTGACCGTAATATTGATAATTCACCAGCCGGCTCACCAGACGGAGCACCTGATGATGATGCCGGTTGGATTGCTCCGATTCATTTTGAAGAAAGAGTGATCGATGGTCAGGAAAAATCGGTTTTCCTTTTAGGAACAGCAAAACGTCTTTGGTTAACTCAAGGAGCAACATCTAGTAAGACCTATTGGTTTAATTTACGTGATGGCAAGGGAGACAATACCGTAACATTTAGCGCAGTAACCATGAGTAAAGATGGTAAATTTATTTATGCCGGTACTCAGGGCGGTTTAGTTTATCGTGTAGAATTACCCAGTGTTTGGGATACGACATACAAATATTTCGATACTTTGACCAATTTATACGGAACTCAGGGATATCCGTTGCGTAATCAAATTGTTTGGACACAGATTGCCAACTACGGACGTTATGTAACTGATCTGGCTTGTGATCAAACCGGCAATACCTTGGTGGTAACATTAGGAAATTACGGAAACAGTAGCTATATATTCCGATCTAATGATGCACGTAATGCTGCAGCACCCGTCTTCACCGACATCACAGGTAATTTACCTAAAATGCCCGTTTACTCTGTAGTCATGGTTGGAGGTTCAACGACAAAATATATCATCGGCACTGAAATGGGCGTATATGGATCTTCCAATAGTGGTTCTTCGTGGGATGACATCAATATGAATTTTACCAATCCGAACGACTGGCATCCTAGAGTGGCAGTGTACGAAGTGATAGAAAAAGGTAGCCTGGAAACATCTACAGGTATGTACAAAGGCTCAGTTATTTATTCTGGTACTCATGGTCGTGGTACTTTCCGTTCTTTGACATTGGCGCCTAATTTCTGGCCGACATCTACCAACGACATCCCCGCAGATGTACACCAAATCAAGGTATATCCAAATCCGGCTCAGAATCAAATTCAGGTTGATTTAGGGGCCACATTTGATGGTACCACTCAGGTTAAAGTATTCTCTTTAACTGGAAGTCTGGTTAAATCAGTGGTTTTAAATGGTTCTTACAAATCATTTCAGATGAATGTAGAAGGATTACCAGCAGGTGCATATATCATTTATGCAAACAATGGAAACCAAAAAGCGACCAACAGATTTATAAAACAATAATTTCCCAATTAGGATGGATGAATGCGACTCAGTGGTGGGTCGCATTTTTTTATATTTGGCCAGAAAGATTGATTGATTCACCGCAAATTTTTTATAAAAAAAATGGCTTTTCTGAATGAAAGTTTATGTTATTTAAATAAAGTATTGTAATATTACGCATATATTTAAGTGAGATGTATTTATGGTAAAGAGAATACTCGTTCTTTTACTGTTTCCGATAGTAACGTTTGCCCAAAAGCACCATGAAGTGGGTATTTTTGGTGGAACTTCAAGTTATTATGGGGATTTACAGGAAAGACTTTTTCCTGAAGAAGGATACAGGGCATGTGGTGGATTAACGTATAAATACTTTGTTCATCCCTGTGTTGGTTTTCGTTTTGGTACTACTTATGCCAGTTTGTACGGCGCAGATAGTTTGTCAGAGTCTTCGGCCGTAAGATCAAGAAATCTCAATTTTCAAACAAATTTATTCGAATTTCACGGAGGCCTTGAAGTCAATCTACTTCCTGTGGATTTTGATGAATTTAAATTCTCTCCATACGCTTTTATTGGTTTGGCTTTGTTTTATTACAACCCTTATACCATGGGGCCAAACTATGAAAAAATATATTTAAGGCCTCTTAGTACAGAAGGGCAAGGTTTAAAACAATATCCCGATCGTAACATTTATAGTCTGGTTAATGTGGGTGTTCCCTTGGGCGGTGGTATCAAAGTGCTTATCGGTAAAAGGGTTTTCGTAAGTGCAGAAATCGGATTTCGTTACACGGCTACAGACTATTTGGATGATGTGAGCAAATCGTATGTGAACATGGACACTTTGTTCCGTTATAAAGGAAAACAAAGTGTGGATCTATCCTTCCGTACCGATGAATTGTCTACCTGGGATGGTAACTACCCCAATGATAAATTTGTTAGAGGTGATAACATGAAAAAAGATTGGTATTGGTTCGCCGGAATAAATGTGGCAATCTATTTTGACGCTTTCGGAAATGTGATGCCTTATAAGAAAACTCGCTGTCCGAGAAGAATCTTCAAAAAAGATTTCTAAAATTCTTTTCTATTAAATCATTTGATGGGTTGAATTTGTATCAGCCCGGTCTTATTGTTCTCCTTTTTCGAATCTTTTTACGGAACTGCTTGCAATGAATTACATTAGTATGCTGAGGTATGATTAAAAATTTCTTGAATTGGAAAACCTTTTTGGTGTTGATAGCCATGTTGATTGCGGCTATCTCATTGTATTATGCCAACAACCTTACTAAAAAACTAGCCATAGAAGAACGAAAAAAGGTTCAGGCAATGGGGTTGGCCTTCGAAGAAATACTGCAGTCAAAAGAAGGTGATATTTATAATTTGGCGTCCTCACTCATTTCTGAGAATACAACTATACCGGTTTTTTTTGACAAAAAAGAAGGTAAGATCAT
>DAIRSC010000077.1:0-9629 GCA_036804585.1 Chitinophagaceae bacterium | reverse complement strand
ACGCAGAAATTTGAAGCCAAATGGCTTAGCCAATTATTTTTGATCGTTTTGCAACCGTCTCATTCTTTAGATTCAACATGTGGGCTTCAATAAGGTTTGAAGTAGGTTGACACCAAAACATTTTTTCATTCAACGGCCCAAAAGATTGCTATTATGGCGGTTTTATAATGTTTTGCATGGCTACGGCAGCCCGCACAAATAGGGTTCCACTTTCAGGTACTTATTCCTTTGAAAATCCGGGAATCGCTGAATCAGTTCATCACTCAAATCCATAAAAGGTTGAAATTTATTTTCATACTTTGCCGATCTTCATCGTCTGACATTGAAAATGAAAAGGTATTTAATAACCAGAATTTCCAACGCATGAAAATACTGCTTAAATAGGGCTTGCTGATTATCTCATAGGCGCTTCAAATTCAAGGAAGCGTTTCAAGGAGTCCTTTGGTAGAACCCTTAGACGATGACGCTAAAGGTGAAGATGCTAGTGAGATAACCAGCAGCCTCTATATATTTGCCGAAGAAAGAAAATGAAATACCTTGTGGTTAAATTATTCATTCAATCGTGAAGCGTTGGCGTATCTTGTTATTAGTTATATTCTCGCTGTTGGGATACCTGCATTGGGGCAAGAATCAACATATGTTTCTTTTTCAGGCTGAGGCCGATATTCTCAGAAATCTTATCCTTCAGCCCGAAAATTACCTACATCCTTTTATACTCCTCCCATTGTTTGGACAAGTATTGTTACTCGTTGCTTTTATTCGCCCAAAAGTTGCAAACTGGATTCAGATTACAGGGATGCTTTGTTTGGCATTAATTATTTTTATGATACTATTTATCGGAATCATTGAACCTTCCTGGAAAATGATACTTTCAGCAAGCCCATTCACGCTGGTATGTTGCTGGCATGTTCTGGCTATGATTCAAACGCGCAGACCAGTAAAAAAGATTATTGTATAAGCAATTTCTTCCCCTATTTAAAAATCCCCTGCACCTTCTGAATCGCCGTATCCTTCGGGTTCAGTTGATAGGCTTTGGCCCAGGCCATTTTTGCTGTGGCAAAATCACCTGCATTGTATGAAAATCCTCCCAGATCATACCAATAACGGGCGTTTTCGGGCACTACTTCTGTTGCTTTGAACAGGTAATACTGACCCTCCTTCCATTTGCTGGCTCCTCCTAAATAATAGCCCTTGTTGTAATAAGCTTGTCCTAATAATCCATAAAATGTTTGTTTCTGCGGATGGTTCTTATAAATTTTAAAAGCCATATCCCATACCTTTTTCGAACTATCGAATTGCTCCAATTTGGCATATGCCAATCCTAGATTCAAATAACCATTTACGAATTGAGGATGCAAACTCAATGCCTTTCTTCCATATGAAATGGATTTCAGCAGATATTCCTTTTCCTTTCCTTTGTTTATTTTATACTCCGATAAATCTATATATCGTGAGGCCGCATTGCCGTTGAGTGAAGTACTCTCAGGCATAATTTCCACATCCGTTAAAGCCAGGGTTACATCACTCTCCCAGGCCTTATTCCGATCTATGGTCTTAAAGCTATAAGCGACAACGATTAATGTAACTAAAATTAAAGGTACTGCTTGTTGTTTGATTTTTTGACCTATCCGGTAAATTCCAGCGCCCAATAACATACAAAATCCGAGCGATGAGTGAAAAGCCAAACGTTCACCCATGGTAGCACCTACGTTAAAAATCAAGTTGGTCACCAACAAAATATTAAACAAATAAAAGCCCAATGCAAAGGCTACCCAATGCCGTTTCATGAGGGCCCGGGTTCCAAATCCAATAATAGCTATTAATGATAAAATAGCAATCCACACTTCAGGATTCGAAAAATCACGATAAGGAATACTGTTATATCCGTAGTCTGAACTTAAAGGATGCGGAAAAATCTGCGTCACGATGTATTTCAAAAAGATGTAAAACTTAGTGGCCAATTTTTGAGCATCATCAGCTAATAAAAACGGATTATTGAGTAACTCTTTGTCCTGTAAATCCGATTTACCCATTACGTCCACCGCGTTCTTCCGCAATAAAAAATAGAAGACAAATACAGCGAAATAAGCGCCCAACAAACGCATGAGTTTTGAAATTTGAAATTCACGTTGCTGAAAAATAAACAAGGACAACGGCACTAAGAAAATCAATGTTGCTCCATACTCCTTACTCAATAAGGCCGAGAGAAAACAAACAGCCGATAAAATGAGCGATTTCATTTTCTGATCGACAAAATACCGATGGGCAGTGATTAATGACAATATCATGAAGAGAAATGAAAAAATTTCATCCCTACTTTTCACATTGGCCACCACCTCAGTATGAATAGGATGAGCCGTAAACAATAATGCAATCAGAAATGCCAGTAATTTATTTTCACGAAATACCACACCCGACAAAAAGAAAAAGAGAAGACAGCAAGTCAGGCCATAAAACAAAACATTATTGATGTGTCGAAAACCAAAACCTTTCGCACGACAATCTTTATCATTAAAAATTCCATCCTGATTCAAATCCTCCGCGGCATCTCCTACCCCATTTTTGTTTTCATCCCAACAATTTTGGTCGTAAACCGGATTATCACTCGTACCTATAAATTGTTGTTCGATAGCGAAGGTAGCGACTGATAATGGCCTATATCGACCACCAGACAACTGATCGCGGGTATTCATTTGTTTATAAAAACTATCGTACAAATCCTTAGTAAAAATTTCTCTAATGCCGGAAACACCTTTCAAAACATACTCATTTTTACAAATCACAATATCATCATCTAATGCAAATTGATGTTGAAACGTATTGGCATATATTATTGTACTCAGAAGCATCAAAATGAGATAAGGAATATACCCTGAAGTCATTTTACGAAGCCATCCGGTCTTTGCCGAAACAGACTGTTCAGCCTCAAGATTCAAAGAACCGGGTATATTTACCAAAACCGGATGGATGGGTTTGGGTGCCTGCTTGGATGTATTTTTTCGGGCCATAGCAATCGATAAGAAGGCTAAAAATAATGAAGGGGAATTAATTATCAAGATTTATTCAACTCAAACCACCGATAGGCATTGTCAAGGGTGAAAAAGCTTCCTGTTACCAATAAAGCATCTCCTGTTTTTAACTTCGGGAAAATAGCTGATAATGCACTTTCCATATCAGCGTAAGATTTCCCCTGCAAACCGATCTGATGGGCTTTCGACATTAATTCCTGATGCGGCAGAGCACGGGGGATATCAGCTTGGGTAAAATTATAATTCCAATGATGGGGAAATAATTTTAAGATATCATCAAGGTCCTTATCTGCAACAAACGATAAAATAACATTCCGATTTTTGATATCCATCCCTTCAAATTGCCTGATACACCACTGAATACCCGCTTGATTGTGTGATACATCCAAAACAATCAAAGGATCAGACTGAATAATATCGAATCGCCCACGCATACCGGTTAATGTTTTGACCTTCTTCAAGGCTTCTTCAATGAGCGCCTCATTTAAATGCCAACCAATTTGATTCATTACCCGTAAAGCGGTGAGCACGGTTGACACATTGGCGGCCTGATAGGCTCCCAGGAGGTCTGTGGATACCTGCTTGAATGCTTTAGCCGACAGGTCAAATAAACGAATCTGATTACAATATGCAATCTGATTTGCGCCTGCTACTGCAAAATATTGACTGGCATAAAAAATCGGTGACTGCATCAACACAGATTTTGAAAAAAACACCTTTTCAGTTTCCGCATTGGATTCACCGATCACAACCGGAACTCCTTTTTTGATAATCCCGGCCTTTTGGGTCGCAATATCCGAAAGAGTCTCTCCTAACCATTGCGTATGATCTTTGCTGATATTTGTAACCACACTCACCTCTGGTGTTAATACATTGGTACTATCCAATAAACCACCCATCCCAACCTCAACAATGGCAATATCCACTTCTTGTTCTGCAAAAAATAAAAAGGCTATGGCTACACAAACTTCAAAGAAGGAAGGTTTAAGATGAGTCAATAAATCAGTATGGGTTTGCATAAAATCAATCACGACCTGTTTATCTATCATGTTTCCATTGATTCGGATTCGTTCACGAAAATCGCTGATATGCGGACTGGTATAAAGACCTGTTTTCAATCCATGCAGTTGAAATACAGATGCCAGCATATGACTACAGCTCCCCTTACCATTTGTGCCTGCAATATGAATACTCTTGAACTTATTTTGGGGATTTCCCAAAGCTTCACATAATGCCAGGGTATTAGTTAAATCTGGTTTGTAGGCTGCTGCTCCAACTCTCGTAAACATAGGCAGCATGGTATACATTTTCTGAATTGTTTCTTCGTATAATGCGTCGGTATTCATGAGCCTTTGATGATATTTCCGGATTCCTGATTAATTCGATGGAAGTTGTACATTGCGTTTTCAAAATTAGTATATGACTTGGTTATTACTGGCAGTATTTTTTCTTGGATATATTTTTATCATTATCGAACACAATGTAAAAATTGATAAAGCCGCCTCGGCACTGATTACAGGCGTGCTATGTTGGGTTGTTTACTCATTTTCAACATCGGATCAGCATTTGGTCAGCCACGAATTACTGGAACATATCAGCGAAATTGCCGGCATCGTATTTTTCTTAATTGGTGCAATGACTATCGTTGAACTCATCGACTTGTACGATGGGTTTCAGATTATTGTTGATAAAATAACTACCAATAATAAAAGAAAGCTGCTCTTTATCGTCACCCTCTTATCTTTCTTTTTATCTGCGCTTTTAGACAATCTAACAACAGCCATTGTGATGAGTTCCTTAGTCATTAAAATTCTCGAAAATAAACAAGATCGAATGCTCATGATTGGCATGATTGTGATTGCGGCTAATTCAGGAGGTGCATGGTCGCCGATTGGTGATGTTACCACGACCATGTTATGGATAGGAAGTCAGATTACAACAATGGGCATCATCAAAACAATTTTTTTACCTTCCCTGGTTTCCGTTTTAATTCCCATGTTCTTAATCGCTTGGAAGTTAAGTGGTCAGTTTGATAAAAAAACAGCATTACCCAATCGAAATATCAGTGATACGGAGCGGTCTGTCATCTTTTTCACCGGCCTGGGGATGCTCATATTTGTGCCTATTTTCAAAACAATCACCCACCTTCCGACTTTTATGGGAATGATGCTGGCCGTTGGTGTTTTATGGATTGTATCAGAAACTTTACACAAACGAAATTTGGCGAACGCAGAGAATAAATCATCCATTTTTTCGGCCTTGGAAAGAGTCGATATGCCAAGTATTTTGTTTTTTATGGGCATTTTAATCGCAGTGAGTTCATTACAATCCGCTCATATATTAAATGATTTAGCCACCTATTTAAATGAACATGTGGGTAACGATAAAATCATTGAAACAGGCATTGGGTTGTTCTCAGCCGTTTTTGACAATGTTCCTCTAGTTGCCGCTATACAAGGCATGTATGATTTACAGCAATATCCCAGTGGTGATTTTTTCTGGAATTATCTGGCGTATTGCGCAGGAACAGGTGGAAGTATTCTCATCATCGGTTCGGCGGCAGGAGTTGCCGCTATGGGCATGGAGAACATATCTTTTTTCTGGTATCTGAAAAATATCAGTTTGGCAGCATTGTTGGGATTTTTAGGAGGGGCTCTTCTTACGATTTTGCTTGCTTAGCCTCAATCATCCGCATGTGTTTAGCATCTCGAAGAAATTCAGAGGCAAAAATGAAGTCGTTCAATGTTTGGTCTTTGCTAAAAATAATGTCTTCCTTATTACCTTCCCATTGTTTTTTACCATTATAGAGGTATAGGATATAATCGCCGCTTTCCATCACCGTATTCATATCATGGGTATTCATGACTGTGGTAATATTAAATTCCTTGGTGATTTCAATAATCAGGCGATCAATAACTAAAGAAGTGAGAGGATCTAATCCTGAATTGGGTTCATCGCAGAAAAGATATTTCGGATTTAAAACAATTGCGCTTTCAAGTGCAACCCTCTTTTTCATTCCACCACTGATTTCGGCCGGATACTTGCGATTACTATCCTTTAAATTCACCCGATCCAATACTTCATTCACGCGCCTTTTCTTTTCATTCAAAGTCATCTTGGTGAACATGTCTAGAGGGAACATCACATTTTGTTCCACATTCAAACTATCAAATAAAGCAGAACCCTGAAACAACATGCCAATTTGTGTTCGAAGTTCTTTTTTGTCCTTATCATCTAATTCTGTAAAATTCCGGCCATCATATAAAATCTGACCGGAGTCTACCTGAATCAATCCAATGATACATTTGATTAATACCGTTTTTCCGCTACCGCTACTTCCGATAATCAGGTTGATCTTTCCACTTTCCATAACGCCGGAAACATCATCCAAAATAACTTTTCCATTGAAGGATTTATGTATATTTCTTATTTCTATCATGAAAAATGCTTAGAGTAAAAGTGCAGCCAATCCATAATCTGCGAATAAAATTAAAATACAACTCACTACCACAGAGGTGGTGGATGCACGACCAATCTCAAGGGCTCCACCTTTAACATGATAACCAAAATAAGCAGAAATACTGGAAATGATAAAGGCAAAGGTGAAAGACTTGATCAATCCGAATGTGAGATTAAAGGGGATAAAATCAGTGACCAAACCTTGCGAAAATTGTTGTTCATTGATGATCCCGCTTAAGGTTCCTGCAAGGTATCCTCCCCAAATGGATAAAAACATGGAAATAGTGATCAAAAAAGGAATGACGATAAAGGCAGCTACAATTTTTGGTAAAATCAGGTAAGTTTTGGTGTTAATACCCATAATTTCAAGAGCATCAATCTGTTCGCTTACACGCATATTACCTAATTCGGAAGCAATTTTAGATCCCACAACCCCGGCCAATACTATACAAACCACTGTGGGCGAAAGCTCCAAAAATGTACTATCACGAATAATCTGGGCAATGACATATTTCTGTACCAGGGGACTAATCAACTGGTAAGCTGTTTGAACGGTTGTTACAGCCCCCAGAAACAAGGAGATAATCACAACAATGCCGAATGAACCAATCCCTATTTCATTGCACTGGTGAATAAATTCTTTCCAGTAAACACGGGCATTCTCCGGCCTTGAAAACATCTCACTGCGCATCATCAGGTATCGACCGAAGTGAGTAAGGAATTTAATCATGAAGGGTCAAATTTACTGAATTGTAACTAGGAACAACTGAATGAATTGCTAAAATTCATAATCAACCTCACTTTATAGTTATTGAAGCATGAATCTGAAATGATTTGGCCATGGGCGAAGGATTATGATTCCTTCAATAGCAAGGATTGAATTTAGATCGAATAAAAACCTCACTAAGCGAATCTGATTGTCTGTAGGCATCAAATTTCTGCGTTATAAAGCCGTAAACTATTTTGCCAAATGACTTTTATAACGGTCTTCATTTATTAAAAAAAGGCTCTATTTTTGTCCGCTACATGAAAAACTATGATATCGTCATTGTGGGCGCAGGTCCGGTTGGATGCTGTATCGCGGAAAGGTGTGCCACACAATTAAACTGGAAAGTAAAATTGATTGACAAACGCCCTCATGTGGCGGGAAATTGTTATGATCGTTTTCATGAGAGTGGTGTGATGATTCATCAATATGGACCCCATTATTTCCGAACAAACAATGAGGAATTGTTGTCGTATTTGACCCAATTTACGGAGTGGTTGCCTGGTAATTATTTTGTAAGTAGTTTCTCCCGAAATGAATACTTCCACTTCCCTATTAATTTAGTAACACTTGCTCAGTTTTTTAAAAAGGAAAAATTGAGTCCGGAAGAAGGGAAAGCCATGTTGGAAGAAGTGCGTGAAAAAATAGAAAATCCTAAAAATTCTGAAGAATTTGTTTTGTCGCGTGTTGGACGTGAAATGTATGAGGCTTTTTATTTAGGTTATACCCTAAAGCAATGGGATATGCATCCCCGCGATTTATCACCCAGTGTTTGTGGCCGCATACCGGTTCGATTTAATGAAGATTGCCGATATGTGGATCATATATTTCAGCTAACCCCCAAAGAGGGATTTACGGCCATGTTTACACGCATGGTTACTCATCCGAATATCGATGTTGAGTTAGGTATTGAATATCATAAATCCAAACACCAGGCAACCGTTATTGTATATACCGGACCGGTTGATGAATATTTTGAATATCGTTTTGGAAAATTGGCCTGGCGTTCATTGGCGTTTGAATTTAAGCATGTTGAGCAGGAAAGAATTCAACCCAATGTACAAATTAACTATCCGAACGATTTTGACTATACCCGAACGGTTGAAATCAAACATGTCACACAGCAGGATCATCCACATACCGTGATTTCATATGAATATCCAAAAACCGAAGGAGACCCATATTATCCGATACCAACAGAAAATAACCATGCATTATATCTGAAATACAAGGAATTGGCGGATGAAGAAACGGCCAAGAATCATGTCTATTTTTGTGGGCGCCTGGCAGAGTACAAATATTTTAATACCGATGAAGTATTGGAAAATGCATTACGAACTTTTGAAATGATTCGCAAAAACCATGGCCATCAATAATTTATGGGTTATTATGCCCGTTTACAATGAAGAAGAAGCCATTGATTTTGTGGTGAATGAATGGACCAAAGCCCTGGATGCATTACAACTTCCTTACACCCTTTGTATCATAAATGACGGAAGCAAAGATGGCACCTTGAATCATCTGAAGGCATTGGCACAACAGCATCAGCGAATTCATATTGTCGATAAAAGCAATTCAGGTCATGGGCAAAGTTGTGTATATGGTTACAAATTAGCCTTACAAAACGGAGCTGATTGGATTTTTCAAATAGATAGTGATGGGCAATGTGACCCAAAATATTTTGCATCCTTTATTCCATTCACCGAAAAGCATGCATGTATTTATGGAGTGCGAACAACCCGCGATGATGGGTTTCAGCGAATGTTGGTTTCATTCTTCGTTACCATGTTTACCTTAGTTGCTACGCAAGAATTTTTAAGAGATCCGAATGTACCTTATCGTTTAATCCGTTCAGATGTCATGCAGCAATTCGTGAATGATGTTCCAACTGATTTTCACTTGGCGAATATTTATGTAACCGTAAGAAGCCATAAAGTATCCCGTATCAAATGGGTACCTATTCATTTCCGGGATCGAATGGGTGGGAGCGCGAGTGTGAAAACCTTTTCTTTTGTAAAGCATGGATTTAAGTTATTCCGACAATTAAGAGATGCTCAACGGGGATGATTTGATGGATCATCAAATTTGAGTGAATGCCCAAAAGTTCCAGAATGCAATGTGCTAAAAAAAAGACCGCCAATTGAAGGTCTTTGTAGAGAGGATGGGAGTTGAACCCATCACCTCAGGGTTATGAATCCTGCGCTCTAACCACCTGAGCTACCTCGCCATAGTGGTCAACTTCATTTATCTTGAAGCCTGATTAAGGGGTGCAAAGCTAAACAAAAAAATGAAAATCCAATCAGGCATGATGATATTTTTCATTCTTCAGGATTGAAAAGGACCGATACAATTGTTCTGTAAAAATCAGGCTAACC
>DAIRSC010000076.1:7787-9657 GCA_036804585.1 Chitinophagaceae bacterium | reverse complement strand
CCCTCGAACGCTTCCTTGAATTTGAAGCGCCTATGAGATAATCAGCAAGCCCTAGAATTATCTCTATACATTAGGACCTGAATCGGACCGCCAATACGAAATTCCTACCCGGCGCACTGAATCCGGAAGCAAAATGTCGATAATTCCGATCGAGGATGTTTTCAACGCCTACTTGTAAATGAACATATTTGGCCAAAGTTAACCCTGCTCGAAAATTGATTGTGTACCATGCCGGCATTCACTGAGGTGTGGCGTATTGTAAATTATCTTCTCCCCCCGGGCTATAATCCTGTAGTTTCTTACGGCCATTAAAAATGCTAAAAATCTCTCCGTAAAAATGTTCCTCTTCATATTTAATCCCAAAACGACCAATAACAGGAGGGACATGATCAAGCGGCACCAAAATGGTATCATTATTATACCGGCCATAAGTATAGTTCATTGAAGCATTAAAAGACAAGCGCATCGTGGGTCGGTAAATGAATTGAAATCCTCCTCCATACACAAACGCCTTGGCCTTGTTTTGACTGGCAAAAACCGGCGTCAAAACACCGTCATACAGGATTGAATCACTTCCATTAAAAGTATACACGTCCGATACAATCGCATTTACAAAATGGGTATAAAATCCATACACGTTTATATCAACAATTCCGTCGTTGTATCGAATTCCTAAATCCACATTTCGTGTTTCTTCAGGTTTTAAATCGGTATTTGGCACAATCAACCTCTGACCGCTCACCGACTCAAACACCTTAGTCATATCATCAAAATTTGGCGAACGAAATCCACTCGAGAAGTTGATATTAAAACGAAGTTCATCATCCGGCATATAAGCCAACCCAATATTTCCTGTAAGTGCGCGATTGCGTTGACTCAAATCCGTAAATGGCAAACGAAATAAAATAGAAGTATCTATTATCATCGAATGTAAACTGGTATAGTTAAACCTGATTCCGTCATTCATAACTAATTTTCCATCCATCAGCTTTAAGATATGCTGATAATAAAGTCCAAATAGATTCATGTTGTTTTTACCATCCGGATAACGGGTGTCCAGTTTTGATACTTCTCCGGTGTTGATATTTTCAATTTCAGCCACAGATTTAAGGCTATTCAATTGCGCATCCGTACCGATAGTTATTTCGTTGATGTCATCTTTATGCCGGACAGCAACATTGAATCCACTCACATGAATTCTCTCCACCCGATGATTAAGATTCGCACTTTTAAAGCTTCGATTGTGTCGACTTTCTTCAACAAACTGGTGACTGATTGTCGCCGATATATCATTAAAAAATCCGTTTAAATTCCGGGCATTAAATTCATATGCTGCCAATGTTCGAAACTGCGGCCCATAGTACCATTGCGCGCTTCGGGGCAGACCGTTCGACTGTTCCGATAATCGATCATAACGGGGCACATCCGTTGAATTAGATAGTTGTAAGTTAATCATGTGACGAATTTTCTGGGAGCTTCGAATAGAAAATTTCTGCATTAAATCAAATTGCGAATAGCCACTTGAAATTTGTTTGAACGGATCTGAATTTGGCACCACCGTGTCAACCCCGTTGATGCGTTCGACAACAAATTTTTTCTTCCATAAATCCATGATGGAGTCAACCCCATTTTTACCTTGCACCATATCTCCGAAATTTGAAAAAGTCAAATTCGTGAGAGCAGCAAAATTTTTGTTTCCAAAAGTAATTCCAACATTGACTGTTTTTTCCTGATTAATAGTCGAATATCTCAGTAATGCATTGGTCCCGGTCAACTCCATTTTTTTAGCTTTACCATGTTTCGGATCACGAGTCTTTAATAAGATTACACCCCCTAACGCATCGCTTCCATGAATGGTTGATGCCGGTCC
>DAIRSC010000076.1:0-7687 GCA_036804585.1 Chitinophagaceae bacterium | reverse complement strand
ATACGTTGGGTCACATTTTTTTTCCGTTCCTCAAATTTATTTCCGGAAACAACAAACTCATTGAGTTCCACTTTTTTTATCGAATCTTTCTGTTCTTGTGTTTGACTATATGCAGACAAGCAACTGCTCCATAAAATGATATTAAAAATAATTTGTTTCATTTGAATGTTATTGATTGTATAGCATGTAAGCGAAATTTGAGAATTTCCACTTCGCCCGTATGCTTTATTTTAAAATGGATGAATTTCTGCATGTTGAATGACACACATGATGCTTTCAAAATAGAACAACCTTCACAATTTTATTCGGTTGTAATCTCCTGTTTTATCAGCATGGCCATTGGTTCATTGCAGATGATTATGGCCCAATTGATCGTTCCAATGGGCATTGGTTCATTGAAAAAGAAAGTTTTTCTTAGAAAATGAACCCAGTTTAAATATCCGGAAGTATTCAAATCCTTTTTGTCTGAGGAGCATAGTTCTATTCACAAAAAATAAAACTATACATAAACAATAAAGGATGGTTTTCAAACCCCTGAATAAATGCTGAATTAAACTATTTCACGAATCCCTCGCTCTGGCGGATTCAGAATTAAATCAAGAAAACTAAATTGATAGGGTTGAACTAAAGGCTTAAAACACAATTTCTCAAGCATATACATTCCAAACCGGAATTGAGGTAAACGCTCACACATGAGTGGCCCCTGAAAAACTGTTGAAAAATTTTTCTGGCCTTTCTTTTCATCATCATGTTTAGATTGTGCTTTTCGCATCATATCTTCTTTGTGATCGTAATGCCCATAAACCTCAACACCTTTTTCCGTATGTTTTACTGATCGAATATCAAACATACCTTGCTGTAATCGAATTTCATTCTTCTTGATGAGGACCACCTGACTCCATGCTTCTTTCGTAAATGTCAGTGTCAAATAAACATGATTTTTCTCGTGCGGATAAGTATTTTGGTGATTTAAAATCATGATTGGCAATACCATCGCCAAGCTGTGTGCAAGTAGAATTAAGAAAAGAGTTATGATCGCAAAGCGCTGATTCATGCATTGCAAATTTAACAAAATCGTCCGACATTAATCACACAATCCGTGATACCAGACTACGCCTTCACAAACTGCCTGCTGACCTCTTCCCCATTTTCCATTTCCAAACGAATCACATAAATCCCGTTTTTCAGATTCCCCAGCGGTAAAATCCAAGCCGGCATCTGACATGTTTGTTGCATCAAGACCCTGCCGTTGAGGTCATAAACTTTTAACTGCTGAATTCGCTCATTACATTGAATATATAAATTATCGTGAGTTGGATTAGGATATACTGCAATAGTCACCGCCTGTTTAATTTCTTTCAGTTCCAATGGCTGACCGCTACAGGCATTTACCGCATAAAGGGTGTCTTTCGTTATTTGATATTCTGTCACAATCGTTGGGGTAAAATTTGTTCGGCTCACTGAACCCATGGTAGTCACATTTAAAGTCTGCACTGTAAACTGCTGTTGGTAAAGTTTACAAGGTCCCATCGCCATGCTGTCAACCCGAACCATTTGATATTCATACCCTCCGGCAATATTCGCCCACAAAGCACCCAATCCGAATGAATAATAATCCTGATTACGCTTTTGAATATTATTAAAATTCGCACCATTTCCCGCAGGTGTTCCATAAACCCTGGTGAGAACCGTATCTCCCGCCTGATTAAAACGGGTATAAAACAAATTTCCACCACAAACCTGCACAGGCTTACTCATGCCTATCGCCATCATCTGACCATTGCCCATCAAACAAATATCATAAAAGTAATCCCAGTAGTTAAAGGCGATCGTTATATTGGTGATGTGATTACCCGCTGAATCCATTTTCAACATAAAACCATCAAAGGAGTTCGCATCCATCATATTTCCTGTATATCCAATCGCAACCAACGAACCATCGATATCAGACTCCGCCATGGCCACAGCCATAATCGATTTACCCGGACCTTTATGAATTTTCGACCAAATGAGTTGGCCCTGTTTGTTGATTTTGATAACCACAATATGCGCACCCAACGAATTACTCACAATGGAAGCCGCCCCGGCTATCACCAAATTGCCATCTGCAACTTCTTGTATACTTCTTCCAAAATAGTAGTTAGCCCCCTGATCGGATATAAATTGATAGGACCAAACAACTGTTCCTGCTGCATTCATTTTTAGTACAATGTTTTTCTCCAGCATATTACCGCACACATACAGGTCATTGTTGTTGTCTTCGTAAAAATCATCCCATTCCGCTACATTGTTAAATTGTTTGTACCATAAAATGGTGCCATTCACACTAAACTTAAATATAATAGCCGATATCCCGGAACTGTACAAAGCCACGTAGTTCTTGTCTTTGGTTTGTTTTATTTTACTGGCTATATATCCACTTTTGTTAAGATAATAACTCCATTGTGCTTGATAGTTGGCATTAAACATCGCCAAATGCACCCAATCGTTACTATTAAAATTCTTTCTTCCACCCATGACGTAATTGCCCAAATCATCAATGCATCCTTTTTCGCCCAATAAGGTATATGATGAATTCCCAAAATCAATCACATTTAAAGGTTGTGCTTGTAACATCGTCGTTGATCCGATGGACAAGATGATTAAAGACAGTAAAAAATTTTTCATAGAATTAGGATGTTTATTGTTGAATTGATAAGAATTCACTAAAGTGATAAATTGTTAGCATTATTAAGACCCCTAATTTAGTGGATTGGTTGGAATTACCCTTCTCTATTCTTTAAATGAGCTTTGGAGCAATTTATTCCCTGAAATAATTCAGGCGCAGGATGTAGTTTTGTTGTCCTACTAGTTTTGCATGAAAAAAATATTTCTTTCGCTTATTCTGAGCGTAGCACTCAGCCAATTATTTGCTGACAGTTTGGATATTAAAATCGGACAAATGATCATGGCCGGTATGAACGGTCATTCTGTCGATCAGCAATCGGGCATTTTACAGGATGTCAAAAGTGGAATTGTCGGGGGTATCCTGCTTTTTGAGAGAAATTTAAATCCGGCATCTGCCATAAAAAGTTTGCAAAACCTCACAACAAATTTGCAAAATGCCGCTACCATACCGCTGATTATTTCTATCGATCAGGAAGGCGGTCAAGTGAATCGATTAAAAACAAAGTATGGCTTTCCGGACATGCCCTCGGCAAAATCTGTCGGCGACCGAAACAATGATTCCTATACTACTGAAACTGCCCGGTATATTGCTCAAAGTTTGCTTAGTTGTGGCATCAATCTGAACTATGCCCCGGTACTTGACCTCCACGATGTGCGCTGTCCGGTACTTGGCAAACGCAATCGATGTTTTTCTGACAATCCTGAAATCGTGGCCCATGTGGCCGGCCTATATATCGAAATGCATCGGAATCAAGGGGTTCGCACAGTCGTCAAACATTTCCCCGGACACGGCAGCAGCCGCACCGACTCGCATCTCGGTCTTACCGACGTCAGTAAGTACTGGACGAAAAAAGAACTGATACCCTATGAAATGCTAATTCAGGAAGGTGTGGTTGATATGGTCATGACCGCTCATGTCGTAAATCGAGAATTAGATAAAAGCGGCTTACCCGCCACCTTATCCCAAACTATTTTACAAGATGTACTCCGTAAACAATTAGGCTTCCAGGGTGTAATTGTAAGCGACGATATGCAAATGCACGCCATCAGTTCCAATTACGGGTTTGAAGAAAGTATTAAAATGGCCATTCTCGCCGGCGTGGATATTTTAATGTTTAGTAATAATATCAGCCGGTCGAATAATTATTCTCCAAGCAAAGTCCATAGCACCATCCGGCAAATGGTCGACCAAGGTTTGATCAGCGAAAGTAGAATTGATGAAAGTTATCGTCGCATTTTGGCATTCAAACAAAAACTTACAGGTTCTCGCTAAACATTTATAGAAAAGTGCACAGCAGCCAAATTATTTTCTTAATCGAACATTCTCATACACCAATTGCTGAAAACTCGAGGCTTTATCCCGCCAGCGACCGGCTTGAGAGGTATCACTGCTACTGCTAAACAAATGCATCGGACTTAATTGCATCGACAAACAATATCCTTCATTACAGATATAACCTACACCTCCATAAAAAATAAAGTAAGCGCTCGAGGGGTGAGATGGACTCATCATGTTTCTCGACCAGGGATAACGATAGCCGGACACTTTCATTTGCCGAAACAAGGTTACCGGAATATCCAATTGCGATACAATTTTTTCCCAACGCTGCCCCTTCCATTCCTCGCGCAATGCGCCGCCCAGCATCAACATGGCAATATGATGCCTTTCCGGATCATATCCTTCGCGAGAAACAATGGATTGATGACTGTGATCCGACACGACAATAAACAAAGTATTCTCGTAGAGTTTTTTCTTTTTTATCGAATCAAAAAATCGTCCTAAATGAATATCCGCATAGTGCATGGATTCTGGAAATAATTTCTCCGGATTATTCGGGGTTGAATGCCAATTATCCGTTGGTACAAAATCATAAGGCATATGGGTACTCTGGGTAAACATGCCTTGTACAAAAGGCTGTTTGCGTTTTTTTAATTCTTTACCCAAAGCCTCAAATGTATACTCATCATTCACCCCCAATCGTCCGATTGGGTAATCGTCGAGATCTTTATCTTCAATCAATTCGTCAAAGCCCTTTTCAAGAAAATAACCACGTAAATTGCCATACACCAAATCTCCTCCAAATAAGAATGCACTTTCATACCCGACTTGTTTGAGCTCCTCCGTGATGCAGGGCAACAAAGGAACCTTGGCAGGTTGATTCGTAATAGCCACCCTGCTCACAGATGGGTATGCACTCAATACAGCCGGTATTCCCTGATCACTCACATAGGCATTGGCATATATATGCTCTGGTAAACAACAATCCCTCGGCACTCAATGAATCAAACTGTGGTGTACAGTCCTTTAATCCACCTAATACCCCAATATGATCTGATGTCCAGCTTTCCAGAAAAATAAATACCAGATTCGGCCTCTATACAATCAATAACTCAGGCCCGGGCATTTCCGTTACCGGATAATCCGTCTGAATTTGTTTCAATGCCTCCTCATTAGATCTAAACATGTATACCGATTGATCCGGAATATTGTTTTTAATAGAGATATCCTGCAGAATATTATAAAATGGATTCACCGCAATATCATTCGTCAAAACATCATTGCTGAAATACGCAATACTCTGATTTATCGGCATCCCTGTTACATTTCCACGAATCAACACAAATCCAATTCCTCCACTCAAGACAAAAAACATTAAAGACCTCAACACTTTTTGAGGTACTGTATCAGCTTCCTGTGTTTGCAGTGCACGCATCACCCATCTTTCAAAAAAATAAATAAAAGGAAAGCCCAATGCCAGTAATAAAACCACAAACAACATTGATTGGGTGAGAGGAACCGTTCGCACCACTTCCAATGGATTTGTAAAATGTGACAATGCCTGCATATTGATTTTAGCATGCCACTCCCGATATAGTCCGGCATCCGATAATCCTATGCACGTATACACCAGAAGCAACAAAATATTCAATCCACGAAAAATCTTTTTGAACAACCCACTGTGAAAGGTGATGTAAATATTTGCCAGTGACAATGGCAGCAAAATCAACATGGAAGCAGTGGATAAATCGAGTCGAATGCCCGTAATAAACGCTTCAAAAAAATCACTGCTTCGTTGTATTCTTCCCGCAAAAGGCCATTGATAAATCACAAAAAACACCCTTAATATCGTGAACACGACAAACCACATCAGTAATATACGACATGTTATAGCCGTATAAGGCCTAAACTTAAAATAGGAACTCAACTTCATCTCAAAAAAAAACCACCCGAAGGTAGTTTTTTAAATATTGTTTGGTTGTTCTACTATTGTTCGTATTCGTTACGCATGATACCGTAGTACTGGAAGGTTTTCATTTTATAACCCTTGTCCCATAATTTATCGGTATCTCCGAATTCCTGAAATGTAACCCAATCTTTTGTTTTTGCACGGTACCAACGATAAACGGCGACATGGTTTTCAGCGCGGCGAATCGGTGCATAAAACTGCAAAGATTTTAAGGTATAACCCTTTTGCATCATATCGCTGTCTGATACTTCATCTTCAGCAATAGATGTTTGATCTTTCGTTACAGGATTCGTCCAGCGATAAACGGCACCACTCTCCGACCCGGGGCTTTTGTAGGCATAAAACAACAAGGTTTTTTCCTTGTATTTCCACTGAAGCAATTGTCCTTCCTGGAATTCGCCATCCGCCAGGGTAACATAGTTATTGTCTACAGTATTTAACCAGCGATAAACGCGGATCAGGTCCTCATTCTCACGTTGAGCGGAGGCCAAATTACTGATCAATACCAAGACCAAAAGCGCAACGATTCCAAAAAGTGATTTTCTCATATGCTCTGTTTCTAATTTCGAGATACAATGATAGTAAAATTGTTCAGAAAAACACAATTTTTTTCCGCAAACCCTGTTTTTTATCCCTCCATTCCCCTCCTTTTTGCTTCCTCAGGGGTTGAAAGCAGGGGTTCTGTCGCAAAAACCCGATTTTTGGGCGGCCGGGCGGGCTTTTCGTTTATAGTCCTCCCCGCTCTCGCGGGTCCGGGCTATCCACTACAATCCCTGCCGCATTTGTCTTGCGCCGTCATGAATCTCCTGTATTTTCCATATGGAGACCGTTGCAAAAGTCATTTGGCAAAAAAGTTCAAGGCTTTTTAAATTTTTGATTTGCGATTTATCTTGCTGGTAATGAGCGGATTAAAAATTTAAAGTAACGCAGAAATTTGAAGCCAAATGACTTTTGAGTTGATTTACAGAGGTTTTGCAATGGTCTCATATTAATTTTCAAGTCAATGATGTTAATTTTTTGGATTTAAAACAGCGCCTTTGTATTTTTATAAGGCTGAATTCCAGCACTTTATTGTGAATGGGCAGGAATTTGGTTCACCACTAAAACGGTTACCCATGGGAGACTCCAACAGAAGAGACTTTTTACGTCAATTATTCACCCCAAGTTCGGTGAAAGATGCATTCTATAATATTAATCAGGATGAACTGTTTAAAAAGTACTCCAACAAACAATCACCGTTAGGCTTTAAACGCAAACGTGCCGGCCTTTCGCAATACACCGGCCCCTGGACCAACGAACAAAAATTACATCTCCTGCGCCGCACGATGTTTGGTGTAAGTCCGGCCAGCCTGGCTTCTATTGGCAGTATGACCATGAGTCAAACCGTCGACGCCCTCATCAATACCGCACCTCCCAATCCGGCACCTCCTGTTAATTATTACGAAAATCTTTATCCCGATCCCACCTCCGTTCCTTTGGGAGCTACTTGGGTCAATGCTGGTTACGGTGATGGAACTGCGAATTATTACCGTGAATTATCCCTGAAAGCCTGGTGGGTGAAAAATATCCTGAATCAGGGTTTGAGTATTCACGAAAAAATGACCCTCTTCTGGCACAATCATTTTGTATGCGAATCCAATGTAGTCGGCTTTGCCGTCGCTCAATATCGTTACCTGAACCTTTTGCGCACCCACGCTTTGGGCAATTTCAAAACATTTATCAAAGAAATTACCAAAGAGCCCATGATGTTATACTACCTCAACGGGCACTAT
>DAIRSC010000075.1:0-9662 GCA_036804585.1 Chitinophagaceae bacterium | reverse complement strand
CCAGGTTGTTCAAGCCATCATCATTCCGAGTAAAATGCGAGGGGGCGCCGCTCATCATTACCACTTTATCGATGATACTACTTCCCTGTAAATTAAAATTTTCGTAAATAGCCCAGGTTGCTTTTACCCGGGAATATCCCAGCCTTTTCTGAAAATAATAACGCAACGGCCCTGCAGCTTTGCCGGGGAAGATAAAATAATAGAGTGTGACAAGCCTTAAAAGGGCATAAGCCGGGAATACCCCAGCTGTTTTAATTAAAACAATAAATATTTTGTACCCGAAAGAATTGCCTCTGGAACTACCCCAAGTAGCCATTATACCATGCTTTTTTCTGAAACTTTTTGCGTGACGTAGTTATAAAAATCATCGACCACCACTATGGATTGAAAATCTTCGGGTTTCACCTTAAAACCAAAGTTACTTTCGATACTTACCACTAAATCCACATAATCTAAACTATCTAGATCCAATGTTTCTTTTAAGTTTGCATCAGGGGTAATTTTTTCTTCCGGCACTTCAAAATCTTCTACTAAAAAGCCGTTAATAATTTCTATAACTTGTTCTTTGTTCATGGGCGCGGTCATTTCCAATCCTTAATAATCTATGAGGAATTTGTTCCTCCAAAGCCAAAGGAATTCGACAAATATACATCAAATTTCTTTTGAAGAGTTTGGGTCACGATGTTCAGTCGAGCGGAATCTTCATCAGGGTTTTCAAAATTTAAATTTGGTGCTACAAAGCCGATTTTCATCATGAGGGAGGAATAAAAAATTTCACTAGCTCCCGCCATCCAACATTCATGACCTGTCATCCCTTTTGTAGAGCTAATCAAGGGCAAGGCATCCTTAAAAACCTGATAAATGGCCCTAGCTTCACTGGCATCTCCGGCAGGCGTTGAGGTGGCGTGGGCGTTTAAATATTGAATGTCCTTAGCCATCAAACCCGATTCACGTAAAGCCATACTTAATGATCTGGCCGGACCATCAACACTCGGGTTGGAGATATGTTCCCCGTTGCTCGAAAATCCATAACCAATCACTTCGGCCAGGATATTTGCACCACGTCTTTGCGCACTTTCAAGGCTTTCCACAATGACGGTTGCAGCGCCGCCACTTGGTACTAAACCATCTCGATCACGGTCAAAAGGTCTAGAAGCCCGGGTAGGATCCTTTTCACGAATTGAGAAAGCACCCAATGCATCAAAATTTGGCATAGAATAGATATTGGTTTCCTGACCACCTCCACAAATAATCATGTGTTGTAATCCGCTTTTGATAAACAAATAAGCCAGCCCAATACAATGTGATCCACTGGCACATGCAGCACTAAGTGTCAGATTAATCCCTTTCAGTTTAAAGATTGTGCTTAAATTCATATTGATGGTGGAGTTCAACACCTGAAATACGGACGCCGAACCAACCAACATGGTATCTTTTTTTTCGCGCACTTTATCAATGCCTTCTATTACGGCCTGGGCACAACTATCATTTCCATAAATAATACCTACTTCATTTTTTTCGAAGTAGGATTCGTCCAAACCAGCTTCCTGCATGGCTTCCCGGGTGGCCACGTACGCATATTCGGCATGTTCCGGCATCATGATTCGCGCCCTGCGATCCAATACACCTTTTAATTGGGGTTTTTCAACGAATCCGGTTAAGCCGCTCCGGTAACCGAATTCCTTGCGTTCGGGTGCCATGATAATGCCACTTTTACCGTGATACAATGATTCTTTAACTTCTGCTAAGTTTTTTCCAATGCAGGAATAAATGCCCATTCCTGTTATCACGACCCGATGATTCATAGTTCCTTTGTTTTAATCCTCTCTTTCAATATCACAAGTTTAAAACTATTTATGATTTGCTTTCGCTACAGTCATGTTTTTTTCTGCAACCACCTCTAATTTTTCCAGACCCACCTGAATATCCACCCTGCCAAATCTTACCACAGCCTTTTTTTCATTTAATTGAAAAACGATTCCGGTTTCCCGACTTTTTAACATGCGAACGGCCGATCCGACTTGTATTTTTTCTTTGACCTCGCTAATCTTAATCTGACGAAATGTTTCACTTCTTTCAAACTCTTCCTGTAGCTTTTTTTTCTGTAGTTCATATCCCGCAAGTTTCACGAATTTATGAATCACTTCTTTTTTATTTTTATTGTGGGTCCATTCCTGGGTTAAACTCATCAATTTCCGACCGAACTCCATCAGTTTCTGTTTCTCTTCTCTCTGCTCATTTGTCTTCGCAATTTTATCTTCCAACTGATCATTCAGTTCTCTGAATTCTCTTTTTTCAGCGGTTGCTTTGCCCATTTGCTTAATCAAATCTCGTTTAAGCCGGATTTGGGTATTTTTTTCCTGTTGCAATTGGTGCAGTAATTGATCCATCTTGATTCTTTCCGCTGAGATTTTCTGTCGGGCCTCTTCAATAATATTTTCAGGTAAACCAATTTTACAAGCTACTTCAAAAGTAAAAGAACTTCCGGGTTCACCAATCTGCAATTGATAGAGCGGTTTTAAGCTGCGGCTATTAAATAACATACAGCCATTAAAGATACCTTCTTCCTGGTTGGCAAGTAATTTGAGATTGGTGAAATGGGTCGTAACCACACCTTGTGCTTTACTCGCATTGAGTTTATTCAGTATAATTTCGGCCAGAGCTCCTCCCATATCCGGGTCACTGCCTGTTCCAAATTCATCAATGAGAAATAAGGCCTTAGGACCGGCATGCTCTAAAAAATATTTCATTTTTATGAGACGTGAACTGTATGTGCTGAGCCCATCTTCGATGCTCTGATTGTCGCCAATATCGCCTAATAAAGTCTCCTTCAGTACAAAGCTCGATTTGGCGGATGTGGGTATGAGCAGTCCGCATTGCAACATCAATTGAAAAAGTCCGATGGTTTTGAGCGCAATGGATTTTCCACCGGCATTGGGTCCGCTAATTACCAGAATTCGATTTTTTTCATCTAACTTACAATTCACCGGAACCGTGTTCAATCCTGTCTCCTGATTTTGAAGCCATAGCACAGGATGGTATGCATTGATTAAATGAATCACAGGTTCTTCTTTCAGCATTTGTGGCAAGGTGGCTTGCAATATTTTTCCAAGTTTGGCCTTCGCGCAGATGACATCAAAGTTGATGAGGTTTTGAAGATGTTCCTGTATTTGCTGTCTGAAGGGTTGTATGAGTCCCGTGAGGGACTTCAGAATTGTATAGATTTCCTTTTTTTCGGCATCTTCCAATTCCAGTTTTTCGTTATTGAGTTCAATGGCATTGTTCGGTTCAATAAAGGTAATTTTTCCACTGGCTGAATGGTCGTGAATCATGCCTTTGATTTCACGTTTAAATTCTGCAAGTACAGCCAGCACTCTGCGTCCGTTGATGTAACTTTCTTCGATGTCCGCCAATTGTCCAGATTTACTTAAACGTTGAATATGATTTCTGTAAATACGATCGGAAATTTTACGATTTTCCAACAGTGCCAAACGAATTTGTTGCAATGCGGGTGAAGCGCCGTCTCTCACTTGTCCTTCCTTGTCAAATACGTTTTCTATTTGCTCTATCAATTCGTGCAGATAACTGAAAGTCTGTATTTTTTCAAAAAGAACGGGAAAAGCTTCTTTTTTCTCATGAAGAAAAAGTAATAAATCATGCGACATATTCACCATCAATCTTAACTGATTAAATTGAGCGGCATTTAATACTGCATGTTGAACGGCGAGAAGTTTAATTTCTGTCTGCAGTTCCGGAAAAGATTGATGGGGTAGGCCATTTCCCTGATGCATGGCCAATAAAGCTTCGTTGGTTTCCTTAAATTTTTGCAACACCTCTTCGTATTCTTTAGAAGGAATAAGATGTTGAATCTGATAGACCCCCGGTTTGCTGACACAATAGGTACTTAGTTTTTCCAGGATCATTGGAAAATCTAATTGACGGGCTAATTGTGAGGGGTAAATATTCATCTCGTTAGATGCAAATATCTGTATTTATTCGATAAACCGAGAATTTGCTGTTGCAAGGCACGTAGCTATTGTAAACAAAGCCTGTAAAGGATTTGCTCGGTAACCCCGAATGAGAGAATCATACTGAGGCTATTTAGTAACTGCTGCTTATCTTACTGACGTTTCAAATTTAAGGAAGCGTTTTAGGGATAGTTCCTTACGCATGGGACAACCTTTGGACGATGACGCCGAAATTGAAGGTGCAAGTGAGAAGTGAAAATCAAGAAATGAACTGCAAGCTTATTGAGGTGATATGAAAAATTTTTGTGCATCTAAATGAACGAAAATTACTCCATCATGTACTGTAATCGACTATCTTCACGTTAAACAGCAGCCCTTAGATAAATTCAAAAAGGGAATCGGGGTAATCTACTTTTTCCAAATAAAGACCATATCCCGGTGGACTAAAATCGGCTAATGTGCAATCCTTTTGTTCCAATATTTTTTCAAAGGAAATCAAATCCATTTTACCTCTTCCTGATTGCAACATGGTGCCCACCAAAGCCCGAACCATTCCACGTAAAAATCGATTGGCTTCCACGGTATAAATCAGCAAATCATTCTCCATCATCCAGTTGGATTCAAATATGGTACATTGAAAATGTTTCACATCTGTTTGTCGTTTGGAAAAGGAAGTAAAATCTTTGGTTCCAATGCAACACTGTGCGCATGATTGCAAAATTTCCGGATTTAACTGGAAAGGGTAGTAGTAACTTCGCTGATGGAGAAAGGCTGTCTTTTTGCGTGATACAATATAGCGGTATGTTCTTTTGGTCGCATCAAAGCGGCAATGCGCATTCGGAGCAACTTCAAAAATTCTTTTTACGACTATTTCTGCAGGAAGTATAGCATTTAAATTATAGATTAAGGAAGCGGGCAATTGGCCTGAATAATCAAAATGCAGAAAATTTTGCCGGGCATGTACGCCGGTATCCGTGCGGCTTGAGGTAACTGTTTCTAATTTTTCTTTAAGTCGAATTTCCAGCGCTCGGTTTAATTCGCCTTGTACGGTTTTGGATTGATGCTGAATTTGAAATCCGCAAAAAGGAGTTCCGAGGTATTCAACTTCGATGAAATATCGTTTCAGCAAATGATTGATTAATGGGCTTTGGTGCCGTTTTGAATGATTTCTTCTTTGGAAATAATAAACTTCTCCAGTTTGTCCAAAGGTATGCGCAAGTGAATGGGTGTTGTCGTATTGACAATTAACTGATCAAATTCAGGATTCCAGCGACGGAGGCGAACCACATCTTCATCCAATACTTTGGCAATGGCAGCGAGGGTATATTTTCATTTTACTTTTAGAATAGCCATTTGATCCAGCTCTTGCTGACTAAACGCCGGTTTTTTCTCTTCAGTTTCTTCAATGTCCATTTCCTGGCTTTGAGCGCTTTGACTAAATGATCCATTTAAAGAAGAGAAATCGGCTTTTGGTGCCTTAGCTTCTTTAGGTACATTACCCATTGCCAATACATTGCAGGCTCTGTCGATGAGGGTAGTTGTAGCAATGAAGGCCATTACATGATTTTGGGTTTCATGCGGTAGGCGTTTTTTAATATCCCAGAAACTTCTTCCCTGACCGGCATTAATTGCACGGAGAACCGGGGCTGGTCCACTATTATAGGCTGCTATTACCAATAGCCAATCTTGAAACATACTATGTAGTTGTTTCAAATATCTTGCTGCGGCATTGGTACTTTTATAAAAATCTCGTCTTTCATCGATGCTTTGATCTACCCTGAGACCTAACATTTTTGCTGTGCCTTCCATAAACTGCCAGGTACCAACGGCTCCGACTGGTGAAACTGCATTACAATTCATCGCCGATTCAATGATGGCCAGCGACTTCATTTCGCGTGGCACACTGTAACGTTTCATGATATTATCAATCAGTTTAAAGTGACCTTTATTACGTGATTGAAGACGCGCAATTCTCTGCCCATGATTTTTATGGTAATTTGTAACGTAATCGATGATATAGTCAGTGAAAGTTCCGTACAATGACTTGTTCACCTGAATATTTGTACCAGCAATCGGTTTATCGCTCAGGTCTTTGATTTTTCGTTTTACAAATCTGGAACTATCGAGGGTCGCATTACCTGAGGGGTATTGCTCAGGTTCGGCTTTCACCACTTTGAGGTGTTTAGGAACCAGATTAGGATCGGTAATTTTAATGGTATAAGTAGAATCTTTGAAAGTAGCCTGCACTTTAAAGACACTTACGTTTAAAATAAAAAGCGACAACATCGCCGAAAAAAAATTTAATTTTTTCATCCCCCCTTTTCTATAAATTATAACGTGAAAAATAAGCAGTTATGATTTTTCTTCTTTCATGCCTGCTTCAATCTCTGACTTGATATTATCCTTGGCATCTTTAAATTCCCGCATGCCACGCCCTAAACCTCGCATAAACTCCGGAATTTTCCTTCCTCCAAAAAGAACAAGTACTGCCAACACAATGAGAATCCATTCCGTTCCGCCAGGCATACTTAAAAGTAGTGTATTCAGATTTGCCATTTTTCTTTGTTGTGCTACAAATATAATTCAATAATTTCAGAAATGGTCACAAGGGATTAAATTAGGGGAAACAAAAAACCATGCCGGAGCATGGTTTAACTATTTGAACAGTTGAATTACTTCATACGTTTTTCTTTGATACGAGCTGCTTTACCCTGACGATCACGCAGATAGAACAATTTAGAGCGGCGTACACGACCCACTTTGTTTACCTCAATCCCATCAATATTTGGTGAATAAACCGGGAATGTTCTTTCAACACCCACATTATCACTCATTTTACGAACTGTGAAGGATTGAGTCGCGCCACGTCCTTGACGCTTGATTACAACGCCTTTAAACGGCTGAATACGCTCTTTATTTCCTTCCTGAATTTTATAATTGACGGTTACACTGTCACCAGCTTTGAAATTTGGAATTTCTTTGATGCTGTTCAGTTGTTCTTGTATAAATTTAACGGCTTCTTGCATGACCACTATGTTTTGGGATTGCAAAAGTATTTTTTTTTTTAATATAAACAAGAATTATTCCTTCATTTTTTTAGAAATGTCGTTAAGGCCAAAGGAAACTTATCATTGAACCCAAATTTTGCAGTTGGACATTGACAACAGCAAAACGAATCAAAAATCTAATACTTCGGCTAATTGACCTCAGTATGATTTTCTGTTTCGGGGTTACCGAACAAATCTTTTACATAGGCTTTATTTTTAGCAGCTGGGTGCTTCGCTAATGCCAATGCTCGGTTGAACGAACTTATGGGTGACTAAATGATTGGAAAATGGTGTTTTAAGCAATGACCCAAAGGCGTGTTGCTCGAATTAAACAAAACGCCCCTGATAGCAGGGGCGTTTTGAAAATATGTATTCCCGGATTAGGGGAAAATACCCAATTCCATATATGATACACCCACTTTGTTGATTGAATTGACAAATGCAGCAGTACGCATATCGGCGATTTTTTTGTTCGCAAACCAGATATCACGAATTTCATGATATGAACCAATCATGGTATCTTCTAGTCCACTGTGAACTAGATCTACTTCATCCGGCCCATGTAAAATGACACTGCGCTCGGCAGAAGAGACCTTTTTACCCGTCAGATTTTCAATGGAGCCCAAAATGCTGTTGTTCATATTTTCACTGAATCGTTTTTCCATACGACCATAACGAACATGGCTCAGATTCTTTAACCATTCAAAATAAGATACGGTTACACCTCCTGCATTGATATACATATCAGGAATAATGACTGTTCCTTTTTTACCCAAAATCGAATCTGCCTCAGGCGTTAAGGGTCCATTAGCCGCTTCCGCAACGATGCGAGCTTTTACACGAGGTGCATTTTCGCCATTGATTACATTTTCAAGGGCTGCAGGTACCAAAATATCGCAATCCAGCTCCAAGGCTTCTGCTGATTTTTTTAAATTTTTGGCACCGGGGAAATTTAATAATGAACCGGTTTTCTTACGATGTGTCATAACTGCTTCGACATCCAGTCCTTTTGGATTATAAATGGCCCCTTCAAACTCAGCTAAACCAATCACTTTTGCACCACCTTCATGGAAGAATTTAGCAGCGTGGTATCCCACATTTCCAAGGCCTTGTACAACAACTGTTTTGTCGTCCATGCCAACGTTCATCTTTAATTTTTTCATCATTTCAGCGTCCTGCCACATTTCCCGAACACCAAAATAAACACCGAGTCCGGTAGCCTCTGTTCTTCCACGAACACCACCTTGCGTTACAGGTTTACCGGTGACACAACCTGCGGCATCAATTTCACCCGGACGCAGACTAGAATAAGTATCAACAATCCAACTCATTTCACGAGGACCGGTTCCATAATCCGGAGCCGGTACATCAATACCAGGGCCGATGAAATTTTTCTTCACCAATTCAGCGGTATATCGACGAGTCACTTTTTCTAAATCGTAGGTTGACAATTTTTTAGGGTCAATTTTTATCCCCCCCTTGGCACCTCCAAAAGGTACATTTACAATAGCACATTTGTAAGTCATCAGTGCGGCCAATGCCATCACTTCATCCTGATTGACATCCATGCTGAAACGAATTCCTCCTTTAACGGGTAATTTATGGTGAGAGTGCTGAACGCGATAAGCTTCAATCACTTCTACTTTTTCTCCGATTTTAACCGGGAATTTCATACTGTAAACACTGTTGCACGCTTTAATCTGATCAAGAATCCCTTTGTCTTTAATGTTTGTAAAAGGAGCAGCTTTATCAAAATTTCGTTCAACGCTTTCGAAGAAGCTGTAATGAGCGGCCTGTTTGCTTTTGGTTGCTTTTGCCATGATTTTTTTTATTTATGAATTTTAGAAGTTTTTTCCATTTTGGATAATTTCCTTTCCATGCGAATCAACAAAAAAAGAATGCCGGCAAAGATAGTGAGCAGTACTAATACTACAAGGTAAATTTGGCCATTGTCTCGCAAAACCTGAGCAGATTCACCGGGAGGTACCTGATTTTGAGCGAATGTCTGTATGTTGATTAACGTAGTAAGAAAAAATATAAAAAGAGATCGCATGATTTAATGACTTTGTTTGATTTGAATTTTTCGGGTTCGATACCTGATATCGAAAACCCATAAACCGAGTAAAATCCATCCGCCCATAGCCGGCAAGGATACATATTTTAACATGTGGTCCTGGGTTTTAAGTGCTTCAAATGGTTTATTGTCCGATCCCGGGTGTAACGAAGCGAAATGCGCCGGAACCAGATAAACCAAAGGAATAACCAATGCGAAAGAAAAGATGTTGTACACAGCAGCCAATCTGGCCTGTTTGTCTTCTTCCTTCACAGAATTTCGTAACACACCATAAGCAAAATAAATCAGCAATGTGAGCGCAGCGCCGACTTGATTGGGGTCGGTACTCCAGGGTGCGCCCCATTGAATATAGGCCCATTCCATTCCGGTAATCATTCCAAAACACCCAAACCAAATACCGGTATTGACAAATTCCTGCGACATGATATCATATTTCTCATCATTTTTTCGGAGGTAAACGATTGCATAAATGAAAGACATCAGAAAACTGAACAACATCACGTACCACATCGGAACATGGTATAATAAGTTTCGGATAGCTACCTTCAATTTAGGTATATAGGGAATTTCAAT
>DAIRSC010000074.1:0-9797 GCA_036804585.1 Chitinophagaceae bacterium | reverse complement strand
TAATGGACGAATCTATGCACAAAAATGTGATCAAATTTTTGAGAAATTGATTGATCTAAAACAAATGGACCAATTCTTTATGTGTGGACCTGAAGAAATGATTGTGTCGGTGCGTGATTATCTGCTTGATAAGGGCGTAGAAAAAGATAAGATTAAGTTTGAATTGTTTCACACAGCCGGTGCAGCAAAAAAACAAAGCAACGAAGCCGGGCAGGGCGATGAAGCGTCTGATGTCAAAATGAGTATGGTCACCATTAAGGCTGACGATCGTAGTGTGGAAATTCCTTTGGCTTACAATGGTATGTCCATTCTCGATGCAGCGCTTAAAGCGGGTGCCGATTTGCCCTTTGCTTGTAAGGGCGGGGTGTGTTGCACATGTCGTGCTAAAGTGATTGAAGGTAAAGTGAATATGGAAGTCAATTATGCCCTCGAAACCGATGAAGTGGAAGCTGGGTTCATACTCACTTGTCAGGCTCATCCATTGAGCGAAAAAGTGGTCATCGATTTTGATGCGCGATAGTGATGATACCTATCTCCTGTAAGGCCAATTGGTCTGTTACAAATATTTTATCTTTCTAATTTACGGAAACAAATTGCAAATCAATTGATGATGTGTTATACTTTTTTGATGGTCGCTTGTCTTTCTAACTGAGTAAAATCAAACCCTGATTTCCAAAATAGGACATTGGTATCATTCTTGTTTTCCACCTTTTGTCTTAAAACAAAAGGTGGAGCCAAAAATTCAAGGCTGTTGCTCTTTCGACTAAAAAATTCTCATCGAGCGGCCTACTTCCGAAACTTGCCTTCGATTTGGCTTCGGCTTCGAACAGCCGGAAGTAGGCTACGCCCGATTTCAAATTTTTCTTAACGCCGAAAGAGCAAAGGCCGAAAATGGCACTGCTATAATATTAGTTTTGCTAAGGATTAAAATTAGATTATGTTTACTTGAGTCGTATCTCAGAGATGAATTGGAATTAAAAGTACTTTAAAGAATTCCATCGTCTTGCCTCAATGCACTTTTTTTCATGTTTTGGGCCAGCTCAGCACCCAGGTATTTTTCAATCCAGTGATGTACTAAGTATATGAGCGGTGTGATCACAATGGCAACCACAAATTTATACGAATAACCCACGAGGGCAATGGCTATCACCTGAGCCCAGGTCCATCCTGCGCCTACTTTAAAGGCAATAATAATGACAACCAGGCTATCAATCAGTTGACTGAACATCGTTGATCCGGTAGCTCTGAGCCAAATCATTTTTTCGCCGGTTTTTTCTTTGATTTTATGAAAGATAAAAACATCCAGAACTTGTCCGATGATGAATGCAATTAAGGAGGCCACAACAATCCACATCCCCTGACCGATAATTAGTGCAAAAGCTTTTAGCATATCGGGCACACCTTTTTCAGCCCGGGTACCTACCCACCAATCGGCAGGTACCAGATGAATGGCACCATAAGCCGCAAAAAATGAAATGCTGATTAATGCAGCCGTGAGATAAGATAAAAACTTCACTCCTTTCATGCCATAGTACTCGTTGATAATATCGGTCATGATAAAAACGATCGGCCAAAGTAATACGCCCGCGGTGAGATTAAATGCCAAGCCATCTTCACCAAACAAGGAAAAACTCACAGGGTCTATACCCAAGGTTTTTTCCAATGAAAATATTTTGCCACCAATAAACTCGGCAACTATGGCATTGGTGCTGAATATACCTGCGAGGATGATAAATAATTTCACGGATTTATCGCCTAATATTTCCCGTATCATTTTGTCTTTTAAATTCGAATGTACAAACGGAAACAGGAACTTTTTCTAATTTTAAATGAAGTGGTATTGATATGCAGAAATCAATTCAAACAGCAGTTTGAGATTATCAGCTTAGCAGGCTCTGGGGCATCACACAGTGCTGAGTGTTTTTGTTAACGCACCCGTGTTTTCTTTGAAAAAATTTGGCATCCCAATTTTTTCGTAAACTTTATCATCTAAAACTTTTACTATAAAACACAAAAACACCATGAGGGTCTATCGCCCTGCTCGACATTTGTCCTCTCCTCTCCTTGGTTCGCATAAGTATCTTTGATTTGGAAAATGACTTACTTGAACAGGGTTTAAGCAGTGACCATTCAGATAATTCAATGTTAGAAATCTATCCGAACCCTACAAGTTCAAGTATTCGTATCAAAAACCTGTTTAGCACGTTTGAGCAATCTGCATTCATTTTATATGATATGACCGGTAGGGTGGTTATGAAGCATCAGATTCCAAATGGTATTTTTACATTTGAACTTGACTTGGGGATGCTAGCAAATGGCGTATACCAGCTACAAATCCGAACAGCAAATACCTTGCAGACGAGAAAAATCATTCTTGAACATTAAATCATGAGGAAGTTATTTATATGGATCGTAATGAATGTTTGCCATTTAATAACTGGTAACTTACATTCACAACCTCAACATGATAAAGTATGGGTTTATGGTGCAGGGGTAACATTTATCACTACTTTTAACAATGACACCTTTTCGAACACTTTGTACATCGATAGTTTTGGTTTAAACATTTATTTTGCACATGGCAACTCCAATATATGCGATTCGTTCGGAGTGCTGCAATGTAGCAGTGATGGTTTAAATGTATATCATAACAAGCATGAATTGATGGAGGGGGGTATCACCTGGCGCCGGATAAATATTATCTCGATGAGCAAGGGTTTAGTCATTATTCACAAACATCTATCATGCTTCCTGTTGGTGGACAGAAATATTATGTCATCACATCATTGTTATCTGATACGCATTATGAGGTGTGGCAAAGAGCGATGAATGATGATAGTACTTATTTTGATTTGTTGTGGTATCATGAAATTGATATGGCCGCCAATAATGGTCTAGGCAGGGTGGTACGAAGTAAAGTGCCGTTACTAGAGAATGCGTATTTGAGCAAACCGGGCATGATGGCCTGCCGCCACGCCAATGGCCGGGATTGGTGGTTGCTCAAAGGGCGGTATCACAATTCCGATTTTCATACTTTATTGGTCACTTCTGAAGGTTTTGAAGATAGAGGTATACAACAATTTCCCCGCATGGGTCAAAATTATGATTGGGATGTTGATGGCCAGAGTATGTTTAGTGCTGACGGGTCTATGTTTGCTACTGTAATAGGGCATCGGGGTACAGTAAATTTATTCGATTTTGATCGCTGTACAGGTCAATTGAGTAAGCAACGAGCCATCCATGTACCGGTTCAGAAAACAGGCAACCCTATGGACAGCAGCGAAGTAGAATTTTTTTCTACGGTGGGTGTGGCTTTTTCACCCAATCAACGTTTTTTATATGTTGCCGGAGATTTTAATCTGTTATAATATGATTTACATGATCCGGATAGTGCTTCGGCCTGGTATTATATTGCAAATATTGATACGACATGGCAGAAATTTCAAGGGTATTCCAATTTGTATAATGGACCTGATGGAAAATTGTATGTAGGTAATTGGAGTGGTATCAGCAAACAAATGAGCGTTATCAACAACTCGAATGCAAAAGGGGGCTGCCTGTAAGTGGTGCCCCAGGTGTTTTCGTTATGATTCTTATTTTGTAGGTGCCTCTACACCACCTTGTATGCCCAATTATCCTTTAGGCGCTTTAGTTGGTAGCGCTTGCGATACCTTAAACCCTGTACCACCGGTTGATACCCTGTACACGATTAATATTTATCCGGTACCTGCCAACGATGTATTAAATATTGAATTACCAACAAAAACGCAACGTGTGGCAATAGTGGTGTACAATGCGATGGGGGCTGTCGTAGATCGTTATGCTGCCTCGCCGCTGCTTACTACAAAACTGAAAATTCGTACTGCATCTTATGCCAGGGGTGTTTATCACCTGAAAATTAGCACAGAATCCGGCGATTATTTTCGTAGGTTTACGATCGAGTGATAGGATAACGTTTAACGCAAATCTTGTCACGGTCCGTAGAACGAGATAAAATCCGGGTTTAATGAATGGCCTTCGCGTTTGTCATTTAGATATCCTGATGTATTTTGCACAAAACATCCAACATGAAATACGTATTGAGTACATTATTGTTAGTATGCCTCGCGCTGATGGGCTGGGCACAAGATGCAGCCGATGCCGTAGTTGGTGTATGGAAAAATGGCGAAGGCACCGGTTTTATTCAAATTTACAAAACAACATCCGGGCATTATGCCGGTAAAATTGTTTGGCTGAAGGAGCCTATCGATCCGGATACGGGTAAACCAAAGCTGGATAAACGTAATCCGGATGACAGCAAAAAATCACAACCTGTATTGGGTATGGTCAATATGAAAGGATTTACCTATGATGCAGAAGAAAAAGAGTGGGTGGATGGATCCATCTATGATCCAAAAAATGGCAAGGAGTATTCGTGCAAAATGGAACTCGATGGCAATAATGTCCTGAAAGTTCGCGGCTACATTGGCGTTTCACTCATTGGCCGTACTGACACCTGGACTCGTCAGGTAAAAAAGTAAATTTAAGGCGTTACCAAATTAATACTCAGGTTAAAATAGGGTGAAGCACCCCATTTATTTTTAAAGACCTCATCTTCTTCTTGTCCATTATATTGGTCCACCAGATTAAAACGACCATTGATGCGATAGCCTAATTGTGCACTGAGCCATATAAATCCAACCAATTTTTGTTCAAATACTAATCTGGGTTTTATTTCACCTCTTTGTAAAAATCGATCGCTGCCGGCTAAATCATATTGCTGGCCTTCGAGTTCATATCCAGCCATCAATAATCGATCCGGATTAAAATTGTATCGCACGTGTGCTCTTGCCGGTAACAAGGCTTCAATGCCCCATTGTTCGTTAAAGGTTTTATTATACAACAAAACAGGTACAATCAAAGGTCTACCCATCCGATAAGTACGACTCACACCCAATCCCAACATCCGATAATCATTTTTTTTCCATCCAAAAATGGCGCTCCCGTAATAGGTAATCGATTCTTTGGTGAGTTGCCAATCATTATCTGTACCAATATAAGAGGCATCTGCATTCAATTGTGCGATGATAAAATGGCGATTATTCAGTGGTTTAAAAATCAGGAGATTAATGCCTTCAACATCCATCCGATTGTTATAAATCTGATTCATCGTTCCTGACTTGGAAATATCATCTGTGCGAATTCTTGAGGCCCAATAGTTCGCACCCAAACTCAGAATTAATTTGTTGGTACTAATCGCTAATAAATTGATGGAGGTTCTCAATCCCCCCATGGAGTTCATCCGTTCAACCCCTAAATCGTGGTTGTTTTGAAAGCCGGGGTTAAATTCATAACCCAAACTAATTTGTTTACTCGGGCTTTGGTTCAACACTTTTTGGGTACAAAACGATTTACTCTGCGAAGCATCTCCGTATTGACTAAAATCAAATACCTCTGTGCTGTCTTGCGCATAAAGCAAGGAACAACCCAGCTGCATGATAAGCGCGAGAAAAGTTTTTTTCATGTCCTTTGATTGAATTCATTAAATACACAAACCACCACAAACACTAATAACCTGTCCGGTGATATAATTACCCATATCACTACCCAAAAACAAACAAGTATTGGCGATATCTTCTGCACTTGCAAATCGACCCAAAGGAATACCTGCTTTATATTTTTCGGCCCCTTCGCCTTCCTTTAAATAGGCCGTCATATCAGTTTCTACAAAACCGGGAGCAATGGCGTTACATCGAATATTTCGGCTGCCAATTTCTTTCGCGACCGATTTAGTAAATCCAATCACCCCGGCTTTACTGGCTGCATAACTGCTTTGTCCGGCATTGCCCATTTCTCCAATTACTGAGCTCATATTGATGATACTCCCGCTGCGGGCCTTCATCATGGGCTTCATCACTTGTTTAGTCATATTAAATACGCTTTTCAGGTTGATGGCCATGACTTCATCCCATTGTTGTTCGGTCATGCGCAGGAGTAAATTGTCGCGTGAGATGCCGGCATTGTTGACACAGATATCAATAGTTTTAAAGTCCTGCAACACATCATTCACCAATTGTTCGCAATCTGCAAATGATCCGGCATTGCTTTGATAGGCTTTGGCTTCTACGCCCATGGATTTACATTTTTGTACCAGTTCCTCACTCCGTGCTGCACTATTTTCGCTGATATAAGTAAAGGCAACATGGCAACCATGTTCAGCATATTTTAAAACGATGGCTTCACCAATTCCACGGCTACCTCCGGTTATCAGTGCTACTTTATTCTCCAGTAATTTCATATCTGTTTGTTTGAAAGGATCAACATCAAAGACGGCACAAAATACATCACGAAATTTGAAAAACGATATTCATATAATCGCTTTCAAATGGATGGTCCTTATACTAGCTGGAAATGCAAAACAATCCAATATGATTTTTTCGGATAGATATATGTTCATTGGCCCGGCTTTTTGCGTTGCTTTTTATGGCACAAGTCTCCCTTTCAGCGCATTTCTTTGATCGCTTGATATCTGAAACAATCCACTAAATGGTCATTCACCATTCCGGCTGCTTGCATATATGCGTAACAAATAGTGGGGCCCACAAATTTAAAACCTCTGGCGTAGAGGTCCTTGCTCATAGCTAAACTCTCAGCACTTGAAGCCGGTATTTCGGTATGTATTTTTCGTTTGCCCAATAGGGTTTTCCCTTTGGTAAATTGCCAGATGTACGAATCGAAGGTGCCAAACTCCTTTTGGATATTCAGAAAAGCCCGGGCGTTGCTAACCGTAGCCTTAATTTTTAAACCATTCCGAATGATGCCGGTATTCTGCATCAAGGATTCAATTCTTGATGGTCGATATTTTGCAACCTTTTCAACCTGAAACCCATCGAAAGCTTACCGAAAGGCTTCGCGTTTATGAAGGACAGTTTTCCAACTCAATCCGGCCTGAAAAGTATCTAGAACAATAAACTCAAAATGTTTGTGGTCGTCATGAACCGGTACGCCCCACTCCGTATCGTGATAATGCAGTTCCTGAGCGTCTTTCATACACCATACGCAGCGTTTGGGCTCTGCAGACTTGGTTTTGGAAGTAGTTGCATTCATTTAAACCGATGATTGTATGGGTGTATACGAGGTTCAAACACGCTCAAAAAGAGGTAATCTATCGTTCGCTATGCAAGGCAATTCGATTTCCTTCGGTGTCAACAATAAAGGCGTAATATCCTGTGTCTTCACCAATGAGGGTTTTAGGGACGATAATTCGTCCACCGGCCGCAGTTGCCCGATCCAAAACGAGATTTACATCCGGATTGGCATTGAGGTATAAAAGTGCACCTGCTCCGCTGGGGATATAACCTTCACCGTAACAAATGGCGCCACTCACAATACCCGCTTCATTGGGGAAAAAGGCCATCTTATAACCTTGAATTTCAGTTACGGACATTTGGATATCAAAGATGGTTTCGTAAAACTTTTTGGCCCGATCAAAATCAGAAACCGCAATCTCAAACCAGTTAATCATATTCATCGCTGGCATGCCTTATTTTTTTCGGAAAAGTACAATCAAATTTTTGTTTAAACAACCTAATTAAGGCCTGTTTGACTGGAAAGAATGATTTTCTAAAATGGATGATCGGACGGCTCATTCACAATTTTACAAGGGTTATGCACAACTCGTAGAGTTGGCACTGCATTTGAATTTCCTTTAATGGATTCCAAGAACCACTTGTCACATTTTGATGGCCATATTCTGAATTTACAGAACTTTGCCAAAAATATTAAAAATGAACGCACACGAAATAGATTATCGGATACATGGTGAAGAAATGCAACATGTGGAAATTGAATTGGATCCCAACGAAACAGCCATTGCGGAAAGTGGAGCATTTATGATGATGGATGAAGGAATTCAAATGCAAACTATTTTTGGAGATGGAACCCCACAACAAGGCGGATTGATGGGTAAACTATTCTCGGCCGGTAAGCGTTTGCTCACCGGTGAAAGCCTCTTCATGACCGCTTTTACCAATACCGCTGTAGGCAAGAAAAAAGTCCATTTTGCATCGCCTTATCCCGGTAAAATTATTCCTTTGAATCTGGCCGAAATGAATGGAAAGGTTATTTGTCAGAAAGATGCCTTTTTATGCGCTGCCAAAGGCGTCAGTGTTGGCATTCAATTTCAGCGAAAGTTAGGTACCGGTATTTTTGGAGGTGAAGGTTTCATCATGCAAAAGTTGGAAGGTGACGGACTAGCTTTTGTGCATGCAGGTGGTCATGTTTTCGAAAACACCCTGGCCCCCGGAGAAGTACTTAAAATTGAAACCGGTTGCGTAGTGGCCTATACCTCAGATATTGATTTTGATATTCAAATGGTTGGAGGGATAAAAAATACCATATTCGGTGGTGAAGGATTGTTCTTTGCTACCTTAAGGGGACCTGGTAAGGTTTGGATACAATCATTGCCCATTAGCCGTTTGGCTTCACGTGTAATTTCCTACGGGGCTTTGGGTAAACGAAAGGAGGAAGGCAGCATTCTGGGCGGGTTGGGTAATCTTTTAGACGGTGACGGTATCTGATTTGAGATATTCAACAAAGGGCCGGTTTCGGCTGCATTTCTTCAGGTAGGAGTACTCAGTTTTGTACAAGCCATGGATTATGTGGCCCATGTGCCTTACCGGCGCATTTCAGATAAAAATAATATTGTTGGCGTGATTCACGCGGGCTGTGGTACCTGTTCCAGTAAACACCTGGTGCTGGCTGCATTGGCCAAGGAACAAGGTCATCAGGAAGTAAAATTGGTATTCCGGGTATTTCGGATGAATGCCCAGAATTTACCAAAATCTGCAAGCGTTATAGAAAAATACCAGCTAGATTATTTACCGAAGGTACATGTATGTCTGGATATCCATAGGGCCTTACACGATGTCATCTGGAAAGGGAGGTCTTTGATCGCTCCGGAACAAGATTTTATGTTCGCGTAATTTGCAGATACCAAACTCATTTATCAGTTAAAGAAAAGCCTGCGCCTTCACTTTATGGAGAGGTTCAAAGGAACGTCCCAAGTTACCTCACAGCATTGAACAATTTTTTACCATTCGCAAAGAATGCATACAAGCCTTGTACGATCATTAGAGGCTATCTGTTTTTGAATGTCTTCTTTTTTCAGATTATTATTTACTCATAGTGGGTTTACGGTGAGTTCACTATGAAAATTTGAGCAGGAATTTTGCTCGCGCAGTATTGGAATATGCTGGATGCCTAATCGGTATTATATTTGCCAATATTACCAATGTGAATTGGTGGATAGACGAATTCATACAGAAGTTTATACCGACAGGATAGTTATTTAGAACAAATTTATTGGTCTAACCTGTGCAGATGTTGTGGATGTTCCTGAGGAACGAAAGTTACAGCCACAACATCGCTATTACAAATATCTCATCGGTAGTACCCATTTATCTGAGTGGGATTCGTTCAATGATTAAATGAATATACATATGAGACTTTTTAATTTTGCTGGAATTCTTTTTTTGTTTATTTCGGGAATGATATTTTCTTGTGGAACCAGTAAGAAAACCACTCAGACCGAGACAGAACAAGGCCGAAAAATAGATTCTACTGCACAAGAGAGAGCGCCGGTAGCTCCTGCAAAAAAAACAAGGCCTACTGTTAATCCGGAACGAACCCGTCAAGCCCCCCGTCCACTTGAAACCAAATAAAGTGTATGGCTAAAAAATCTACTTCTGCTAAATCAAACGCTCCCAAACATAGCCCGGCTCCCATGCCGGCTGCAAGGTCCGAGGAAACAACTCCCA
>DAIRSC010000073.1:0-9849 GCA_036804585.1 Chitinophagaceae bacterium | reverse complement strand
CGCAAACACTGTTTGAAGATGATGTGCTTCAATTTCAGGAAGCCTTGCTCGATCTGGTTGGTCAATCTTCTTTTTTAGTAATTGGTGGAGCCGGGTCTATCGGACAGGCTGTGACTAAAGAAATTTTTAAACGAAATCCGGCAAAATTGCACGTGGTGGATATCAGCGAAAATAACTTGGTTGAACTGGTTCGGGATATTCGAAGTTCGATGGGATATATTTCCGGCGATTTCAAAACATTTGCATTGGATATTCAATCGGAAGAATTTAAAGCCATGTTTCAACATGAAGGACCTTATGATTACGTCTTAAATCTATCTGCTTTAAAACATGTTCGAAGTGAAAAGGATCCTTATACGCTCATGCGAATGATACAGGTAAATATTTTAAATACCTTGTCTTCATTGCAGTTGGCGGCGGAATTTGGGACCAGAAAGTACTTTTGTGTTTCAACCGATAAGGCGGCCAATCCGGTGAATATGATGGGGGCTTCAAAACGCATTATGGAATTATTTCTCATGCGTGAAAGTCGTCATATCAATCTTTCCATGGCCCGATTTGCCAATGTGGCTTTTTCGGATGGCTCATTATTACATGGCTTTAATCAACGCATCCAAAAGCATCAGCCTATCGTTGCTCCCAATGATGTGCGCCGGTATTTTGTAACTCCGGCTGAGTCGGGTGAATTGTGTTTGATGTCATGTCTGTTGGGAGAAAACAGAGATATATTTTTCCCAAAATTGAGTGAACATTTGCATTTAATCACCTTCGCAGAGATTGCCGAGAAGTATTTGTTTCAACGGGGATATAAACCCTACTTATGTGCAGATGAAGAGGAAGCCCGAATCATGATGCAAACTTGGACAGATCAGAGAGCATGGCCATGTCTTTTTACCCATAGCGATACTACCGGTGAAAAAGATTTTGAAGAATTTTACACAGATCAGGAAGAAATTGATTTGTTTCGATTCAAAAATTTGGGGATTGTAAAAAGCCATTTAAATTATCAGGATCAATTGTTAGATTCTTTTTTAGAGGAAGTACAAGGGATGAAGGCAAGGCTGGAATGGACCCGCGCCGATCTTATTCAAGTCTTTAAAAAATTATTGCCGGATTTCGATCATTTGGAAAAAGGAAAATACCTTGACGCTAAAATGTAAGCATGAATTTTAAACCCATTATCGAAGCCATACGAACGCATTATGGTAACAAACCTTTTATTCCTTTGCATGAACCCAGGTTCTCAGCAAGAGAAAGGGAGTACGTGATGGATGCCATCGATTCTACTTTTGTGTCTTCGGTGGGAGAATATGTCAATCGTTTTGAGAAATTGGTTGCAGAAGCTGCGGGTACAAAATATGCGGTTGCTATTGTTAACGGTACCTCTGCCCTTCATCTGTCATTAATTTTGGCTGGGGTGCAACGAAACGATCTGGTGATTTCACAATCATTGACATTTATTGCCACCTGCAATGCAATAAGTTATATAGGAGCTGAACCTGTTTTTTTAGATGTGGATGAGGATTCTTTGGGCTTATCGCCAAAGGCCTTGTTAAACTGGTTAGACATTCATGCAGAGGTGCGAATGGATGTTGAAGGTGAAAAGAATTGTTATCATATCAAAAGTGGTCGAAAAATTGCAGCTGTTGTTCCAATGCATACTTTTGGTTTGCCCTGTCGGATAGATGGGTTAAATGAAATCTGTAAACTGTATCATATTCCTTTAGTGGAAGATGCAGCTGAATCGATTGGCAGTTCTTACAAAGGTCAGCCTACAGGAAGTTTTGGTTTAATGGGTGCTTTTAGTTTTAATGGTAATAAAACAATTACTTGTGGTGGTGGTGGTGCAATTGTAACCAATGATGAAGAAATAGCTCGAAGGGGTAAACATTTGAGTACACAGGCTAAAGTACCTCATGCCTGGGAATTTAAACATGATGAGGTGGCTTATAATTATCGTATGCCTAATTTGAATGCTGCAATGGCTTGTGCGCAATTGGAGGTGCTGTCTGATTTTGTGGAGAATAAAAGGCAGACTGCCGAAATGTATTCTAATTTATTTGAGCATGTAGATGGTGCCAAATGGATTCGTGAAATGGATGGAGCCAAATCAAACTATTGGCTCAATGCAATCGTTTTTGATGAGCCCACTGATCGGGACCTTTTTTTAAAAGAAAGCAATGAAGTCGGTGTGATGACTCGACCTGCATGGGAACTCATGCATCATTTGCCAATGTTTAAACAATGTATGCATGGTTCACTTGAAAATAGTGAATATCTTATGCAAAGAGTCGTTAATTTACCAAGTAGTGTACGTGGATAAAAAATTGATTTTACTGGGATATTCAGGCCATGCTTATGTGGCAGCTGATATTGCACTTCTGATGGGTTATCAGATGGGCGGTTATCTTGATCAACAGGAGTCACTAAACAATCCTTTTCAAATTCAATATTTAGGGAGTGAAAAAAATATTGACCTTTCAAAATTTTCAAAGGATCATGTTTTTTTTCCTGCAGTTGGCGATAACCAGATCCGGCAGAAATTGTTTCAGGTGATGGAATTAAATGTTTGCCTTCAAACAAAATTAATTCACCCCAAAGCGGTGGTTTCCGCTATGGCCTGCGTGGCTGATTCAACATTGGTCGCAGCTTCGGCAGTCATCAATCCTTTGGCAGTCATTGGTCGTGGATGTATTATTAATACCGGCGCGGTGATAGAACACGAATGTCAAATTGAAGATTTTGTACACATCGCGCCGGGGGCAGTGTTGGCAGGTCATGTAAGTGTAGGTCATGGAACTTTTGTGGGAGCAGGTGCTCTCGTGAAACAAGGGATCAAGATTGGGCGAAATGTTGTTGTTGGAGCCGGTGCGGTTGTATTAGCTGACATACCGGATGCTGAAACATGGGTGGGCATGCCCGCATCGTTTGTAAAGAAAAATTGAATCTAATTTGTATGCCTGAATTAAAACAGTATAAAGAACATCTTATCTTGGCCGGGAGTTCTATTCGTCAGGCATTGGCCCGATTAGATTACCTATCTACCGATGCAATTCTGTTTGTAGTCAATGGTCAGGATCAATTAATCGGATCACTCACCGATGGTGATGTGCGGAGAGGATTATTGAAAGGAGTGACCATTGATGAAGCCGTCGACCATATCATTCAACCGAATCCGAAGTACATCCAAAAGGGAGCCAATGACATTCAGAAAGTGATTGACTATCGCAATAGTAATTTCAGGGTGCTGCCCGTATTGGATAAAAAAGGTGTTATTGTCAATGTCATTAACTTTCGTTTATTGAGATCTTATTTGCCGGTTGATGCCGTGATTATGGCCGGGGGACGTGGAGAAAGATTAAGACCACTTACTGAAAAAACGCCCAAGCCCTTATTACCCATTGGAGGCAAACCAATCATGCAACATAATCTCGAACGATTAGCACTTTATGGAATTGATGATTTTTGGTTTTCAGTGAATTATTTGGCTGATCAAATTGAGACATATTTTGGAGACGGGCATAACCGAAATATTCAAATAGAATATATCCACGAAGAAAATCCTATGGGCACAATTGGCTCGGTGGCTATGGTGCAACACTTTGAACATGATTATATTCTGGTTACCAATTCCGATATTTTAACTAACCTCGATTATGAGCATTTTTTTATTGATACCGTTAAAAAGCAAGCAGATCTTGCGGTGGTAACGATTCCCTATCAGGTAAATGTGCCTTATGCCGTTCTTGAAACCCATGAGGGACAAATTCAAAGCTTGAAAGAAAAACCGACCTATACTTATTACTCCAATGGAGGAATTTATCTGATGAAAAAAGAGATGCTTTCCTTTATTCCTCCAAATGCCCATTTTAATGCAACGGATCTCATTGAAAGTTTAATCTACGCCGGTAAAAAAGTAAGTTCATATCCTTTGCTGGGCTATTGGTTAGATATCGGTAACCCCGACGATTATCAAAAGGCACAGCAAGATTTGCCACATATTCAATTCTAATGAAACCATTGATTGTTATACCTGCACGTGGAGGTTCCAAAGGCATTCCGGGCAAAAATCATAAATTACTCTGCGGTAAACCTTTGGTTCAATATAGCATTGAAGCAGCGATGAGTTGTTTTGATTCCAAACATATTTATTTGAGTACTGATAGTGTTGAAATTGCTCAGGTCGCAAAGAATTGTAGTTTAGATGTTCCATTTTTACGGCCAGATCATCTGGCAACAGATACAGCCAGTACCTATGATGTTCTCATTCATGCACTTGATTTTGCAACATCAACAGGATATGAACCTGATACATTAATTGTATTACAACCCACATCGCCTTTTCGGAAGGCATTCCATATCCTGGAAGCTTTGGCATTATTTCACCCGAATCTTGACATGGTGGTTTCGGTCAAGGAAACCAAATCCAATCCGTATTATGTATTGTTTGAGGAGAATGAAAAAGGATATCTCAAAAAATGTAAAGAGCACAGCGCATTACGTCGTCAAGATTTGCCCAAGGTTTGGGAATACAATGGCGCTGTTTATGTCATGAATGTAAAAATACTTCGACAAATGCCGGTCAACCAATTTGAAAGAGTGGTCAAATATGAAATGGATGAAATGAGTTCTTTGGATTTAGATACCCCGCTGGATTGGAAAATTGCCGAATACATCGCACAGGAAACCAACTATTGGCATGCATAGTGAACAATCATTAGAGGATTGGATTCAACTTTTTCAGGATCGGAAATTTGTATTTGCTGACACGCATTGGTGGCCTTTGATCAAGATTCAAGTTTCCTATCAGTGGTATATTTTTCAGCAACAAAATGATAGGCCTAAGCCTTATATTCAACTCAGCCAGGGGCACTTCCCAACCCCGAAAAAGACAAAAAAATCTTTATTCGCTTCCCTGAAAGAAAGGCTTCAGAAAAAAGTCAGTACATCAGCGGTTCTCATTTTAACCGATCATAAGAATCAAACAACAGCTTGGGAAGGACACTTGGTGAATCCCTATACCCAACCTTTTGAACAATATTTTGCTGAACAACAAATTGCTTATGATTTGTTCGATATTTCAAAGCCTCAGGATTTTAAACAATTCTGCGACTCCAACTTGTATCCCCACTTTCAGAGTGAGGTGATGTCAAAATTTTATGCAGATACTGAGTTTCAATCTGCTTTGCAAACAGCCTGTCGTTCCTTACAAGAATTACTTCATCCTGATTTTAATCTTTATGGATTTTTGGCGACACAAATTATCAATAATCAGGCCAGGTATTTATACTTCGTGCGTTTGTTTAAATTCTGTTCTTATCAAAAGGTTTTGTTGTATTGTTATTATAATAGTTTTATGATGGCGGTAACGAGAGCTGCTCATCATTGCGGTATAGAGGTGATTGAGTATCAGCATAGTCAAATTACATCCGGACATTTTGCGTACAGTCCATGGTCGAATCGAATTGTTGATTCTGCAATTTTTTTCCCGAATATTTTTTGGGCATGGCGGCAGTCAGATGTTAACTACATTCAGAAAAGCTATCAATATATTCCGGGATTTCGTGCCATAGTCGGGGGACATGTTTTTTTATCCAGAATGCATACGATTGCTGAGCAAAAGGAACAATCGATATTGTTTACGCTTCAAGGTCGGGGGATTCCTGAATTTTTGACGCAAAGGATTGTGAATGAAAATGATTGGAAATGGTACTTGAGAGTTCACCCACGATATCCACAGGATCAATCACTTATTGAAGAGCTTAAAAAACAAAACCCGAATTTTGTCGAAATCGATGAGGCCAACCAGACTTCAATTTATACTTTACTGCCTCGTATGAGATTTCATATCACTGCTTATTCCGGAAGCGCTTTGGAAGCATCTTATTTTGGCGTTAGAAATTTGATTTTTAGTTCGAAAGGAGCGCAAACTTATCAGGCTGAGATTCAATGTGGGGAGTTTCTCCTGATTGACTCCTCAGATGACCTGAATCAAGCCTTGACGACCAACAACTACAAGAGTTATCTTTCTTTTCCGGATCGAGCAATGATTCAAAAAAATATTCTTCAGTATTTTTGATAAAAGGGTTCACTTGAAAAAATTACTTTATAAATGGACCAAAAATTCCGGGCTTCGTAAAAAGAGTCTGCCCATGAATTTAATTGAATCCAAAGTACGCCGGCCGGAATTGATTGATAGAAGTGCCACTGTACAGTTCTCTGAACTGCGGGGTAAAATAGAAGTTGGGGCGAGGTCGGTGATTCATCAATGTTTAATGGAAGGTGAAATACAAATTGGAAGGAATACCACCGTGAATGGACCCGATACCGGATTTTATTGTTTAAATAATCCAATCAAGGTAGGGAATTTTTGTTCGATTGCTCGGGGTACAACCATTCAGGAGTACAACCACGATTTTAAAAAAACGACCACCTATTTTATCCAACATAAAATATTTAACCAACCTTACGGAACGGATGTTGTTTCAAAAGGGGAGATTCAAATTGGTCATGATGTTTGGATTGCAACAGGTTGTACAATTTTGTCTGGCGTTCAAATTGGTAATGGAGCGGTGATTGCAGCAAACTCTGTGGTTCATAGTGATGTGTCTCCCTTTGCTATCGTTGGGGGTTCTCCTGCTAAACTTATTAAATACCGATTTGAACCTGAAGTCATTGCTTGGTTAGAGCACTTAGCCTGGTGGAATTGGTCCATTGAAAAAATACGTCGCAATGCTGCCTTGTTTGAAGGTGAATTAACCTTGCAAAAAATAAACAGTATTCAGATCCTTGACTAAAACATTACCGAATATTTTGGTGCTGGCTCATGAGCCTTATTTAAACGGAGCATCTCATTCTCTTTTAACCTTGCTGAATGGCTTAAAAAGTGAGATGCAATTCTTAGTAATTGTACCTGCTCCTGGCGACATGCTGAATGCTCTTCAGTAAGCTGGTATTCAGAGTCGGGGGTTGAAATTGCCCCGCTGTGCTGTGAAAGCTTCGGGTTGGTTCAAATTAATGAAAAGTCGTTTTTTATTTTTAAAAAATAAAGCGCATCATCTGCAGCGATTAAAAAAAGTACTCGGTGACTTTAAACCGGATTTGATTTACACCAATACCTCAGTGCAGGATTTAGGATTCGATTTGAGTTTAATCTTCAACAAACCTCATATTTGGCATATCAGAGAGTATGGCGATAAGGATTTTGGTTATCAATATTTGCCAAGCAAACAAAGCGTTCGAAAAAAAATAAATGATTCGAATGCTGTCATATTTACGACTCAGGATTTACTCAGGCATTGGAATTTATCATCTAAAAACCAAGAGGTCATTTATAATGGAATTGTTTCACAACATATTCCTTTTCGTCATCCGGCGTCCATGCCAAATCCTCTTTGTATTAGCATTGTTGGATTAATCATGCCAACAAAAGGACAGCTCGATGCATTGATGATACTCCGACAGTTGCTTGATAAACAATTCAATGTTCATCTCCGGATTTTTGGAAAAATAAATGACAGTGAGTATGAACAAACATTGAGAAAATTTGTGAGTGAACATCAGTTACAAAATCATGTAGAATGGAAAGGGTATATGGAGCAGGACGAATTATATGCTCAAACAGATATTCTTTTGAGCTGTGCCTTAAGTGAAGGTTTTGGCCGCACATTGGTAGAAGCAATGGGTAGAGGAATTCCGGTTGTTGCCCGACGACAAGGCGGCCCGGCAGAAATCATACAAGATATGCAGACCGGTTATTTGTATGATGATATTCGCGAAGCAACAGAGAAAATACAAATGTGTATTGTGGAAGATCATTCCAGGAAAGAGCTTATTTCATCCGCACGAGAATATGCCAGATCCCATTTCAGTATTGAAAATTATCTTGAAAAAGTCAGCGCTGCAATGCTGAGACAAAATCTATGAAAGAAGCCATTAAACCGATAGCCATTCATTTACCGCAGTTTCATCCGGTACCCGAAAATGATGTATGGTGGGGCAAAGGATTTACCGAATGGACCAATGTTGTTAAAGGTGCACCACGTTTTGAAGGGCATTATCAACCACATCTACCCGCGGATCTTGGCTTTTATGATTTGCGTCTGGAAGAAGCCCGACTTGCTCAGGAGGCGCTTGCAAAAGAATATGGCGTTTACGGATTTTGTTATTATCACTATTGGTTCAATGGGCATCGCTTGTTACATGAGCCACTCGATCGGAAGCTTCAGAACCCCAAGGAGGATCTTCCTTTTATGATGTGCTGGGCTAATGAAAATTGGACAAGGGCATGGGATGGGGGTGAAAAACAAATCTTACTCAAACAAAATTATTCAGAAGCAGATGATCGTGAACATATCCGGCATCTGATTACTTATTTTAAAGACCCCCGCTACATACGGGTGAATAACAAACCTTTTTTTGCATTTTATAAACCGGATCTTTTTCCGGACATGGCAAAAACCATTCAGATATTCCGAGAGGAAGCGGCTAAAGAAGGAATAGAATTATACCTGACTTGGTTCGAACGATGGATTGGCTGGCACGGACATGAAGTAGATGGAATGGGATTTGATGCGGCCATTGAATTTCAACCATTGTCAAAATCCATGAAGGAATTTTTGGAATGGCGCGGTGCAACTCAACCTGCATACCGAAAAATTGTAAAAAAAATAAATAGTTATAAACGTCGCCTATATAAAAAATTAAATCTTCGGGTGGCATCTGTACAACATAAAGATCAGGTTATTTCTTATCCGGAGTTCGTGGATTTTGACCTGCAACGAAAAAATCCAATCGAGGCATGTTATCCCGGCGTTTCACCGATGTGGGATAATTCTTCCCGAAGAGTAAAACTCAATGCGACCATTCTCAATCAATCTAGCCCCGATGCATTTAAAAAATGGTATCAGGGTAAAGCAGAAAAATTTAAAGGGATACAAGGCGATGACCGCTTTGTATTTATCAATGCCTGGAATGAATGGGCGGAAGGTAATCATCTGGAGCCATGTCAAAAATGGGGAAGGGCCTATCTCGAAGCGCTGAAATGAAATTGTTTGTTGTTATAGTTACCTACAATGGGGTGAGTTGGATTCGCGACTGTCTGAATTCGGTAAGAGCTTCAAGAGAACAGGCTGAAGTGGTCGTCGTCGACAATGCCTCTACTGATTCAACTTGTCAGGTTCTGACAAAGGAGTATCCGGAATGTAAACTGATTCAAAGCCCGCAAAATTTGGGCTTCGGCAAAGCCAATAATGAAGGGATTCGGTATGCATTAGAATGCGGTGCTGATGCTGTTTTTTTATTAAATCAAGATGCCATCCTTCATTCGGATACCCTCGGTATATTATTAGATATTCAAAAAAGAAATCCTGATTTCGGTATTCTAAGTCCAATACATTTGAGAGGGGATGCCGAGGATCTGGATTATGGATTCAGAAACTATCTATTTCGCGACACGAAACAAACCTTACTAAGGCATCAATTGTTGCGCCATCCATTACAGGAGGTGTATCCATTTGAATTTGTGAACGCTGCCTTGTGGTTAGTCAGTGGCGATTGCCTTAAAAAAGTAGGTTGTTTTAATCCATATTTTTTTCATTATGGTGAGGATCGCGACTACGTGAATCGCTTACATTATCATGGTCTTAAACTTGGAGTTATTCCCACGGCTTTTGCCCGTCACAACAGAAAACAGGAGGATTCTGAATTTAAAAAGCAGCAATTAACGATGACCCTGACCGAAACGCAATGGCTCAATCCACTATCACCACTGAGTATCTCGGAAAGAATTCATCAAATTAAATAACAGTTTTTGAGTGATTTGATTCTTTTTCGTTGGGATAAGATATA
>DAIRSC010000072.1:0-9974 GCA_036804585.1 Chitinophagaceae bacterium | reverse complement strand
GCAATATTGGACTAAGCTATCCTTATATGCACAAAGGACAATTCAATTCCCTTCAAGCGGTATTAAACCATTACAGTTCAAGTATTCAACAGAGTGAAACCCTGGATCCTCAGTTAAAAGGAGGTATCCCACTCAACGAACTTGAAAAAAATCAAATCATCCAATTTTTACATACCCTGAATGATTCTGTTTTTATCCAAAACAGTTTACATCAGAATCCCTTCTAATCAAGTTAGCTTTTTAGAATGCGGGAAGCTTGGGTTTATTGCCCATAATCTGATCAATTTTTGCATTGATTTCAGGCGTGAGTTTCGACATCACTTCCAAAGCACTTAAATTTTCAAGAAGCTGTTCTTTGCGGGTTGCTCCAAGTATAGCAGTACTCACATGAGGATTTTGAATACACCATGCAATACTCAAAGCAGGTAAACTCAGGTCCATTTCTGTGGCAAGCTTCTGTAGTTTTTTTACACGAGCCAGATTCGTAGGGTTGAGCCATCGTTCGTTCAACCATTCAAAACCCTTCATGCCCAAACGCGAACCTTTGGGCACTTTTTCAAGATACTTTCCACTCAGCAAACCACTACCCAAAGGACTCCAAATGGTTGTGCCTATACCTGCATCCCGAAACACAGTGAGGTATTCATTCTCTATTTTTTCGCGTTCAAATAAATTGTATTGTGGTTGTTCCATGGTTGGCCCGATGATTCGGTATTCCGAAGCAACCCGCTGAGCCTCCATGATTTCAGCCGCACTCCATTCACTCGTTCCCCAATACAAAATTTTTCCTTGTTGAATCAAGGTGTTCATGGCCAATACCGTTTCTTCGATAGGTGTTTCCTTATCCGGTCGATGACAAAAGTATAAATCCAGATAATCTACCTGTAAGCGTTGCAAGGCTTCATGACATCCTTCAATGATATGTTTACGACTCAAACCTGTTTGGTTGGGTTTATTTTGTTCCCCCCGCCAGCCGAAGTACACCTTACTGCTTACGCAATAACTACTGCGTTCCCATTTCATTTTTTTAATCACCCTGCCCATCATCCGCTCACTCTCTCCAAGTGCATATACCTCGGCATTGTCAAAAAAATTAACCCCATGGTCGTAAGCCAAACCCATGAGCTCTGTGGCTTTTTTATCATCAATTTGTTTATGAAAACTCACCCAACTTCCGAATGAAAGTAAACTAAGCTTTAATCCTGATTTTCCTAATCGACGGTATTGCATATAGATCTTGTATTTAAGTTTGTTTTTGAATAAATGATTGCTGTTTGTCTGCTGATCTTGTAAATGTATGGATAAATATACATCAGCCTGAATGAATTCAATGATACCAAATAAACCACAATGTTTTGTGCTTTAACCAAGAATATTATTTTCTGAATAACTCCAAATAGTAACCGCATTGCAAAAAATCGCGGCCCGTTTCATCATTGATTTTATAGTCGAATTGATGTAAGTATCCCATTTGAAACATAGAGGCCCGCGATAATCTGTAGCTCAGTGCAAATAAGAGCCGGTTTCTTTCAAAATAGGGCTCCCGGTCGGTAAAAAATATTTCATTGCTGCCGCTGATTTGAAAGGCCTGTGTCCCATTTTTTTTCTTCCCAAAGGCATAGGACAAACCCAAGCGATAACGATATCTGTTTCGATATCCCTGACTCGTAAAACGAAACTCCATCCGATAACGCTGTTCAACCTTAAGTGGGCCTACAGATTGAACCAAAATGAGTTGAGGCCAGATTCTAAACTCATCATTATTTTTCGGAAGTACAAAGTTACCGCCCTCTTTATAAGTTTGGTTACTACCGGCACCAATGGATACGGTAAGCCCTTTTTCAATCCGGTAATTAATGCCGCCCTTATATTCGTAATAATGAAAATGGTGATAAAATTTGAGCGATCTTAATTGAGTTTCGGCAAATAAACTCCATTTCGAATCTACATTCCATTTAAGATTGAGGATATTCCAGCTTCCCAAATCAAATGATTGCGCCTGTATCAGCAGTGGTAAAAAAGTCAATAAAACGCCTGAGTATTTAAGCATGCTGTTTCACGGTTTTCATCTGTATGATGTCTACTAAAAAGGCAAATGCCATCGAGAAATAAATATACCCTTTAGGGATTTCGAAGTGTAACCCTTCGGCCAATAATGCAACGCCAATCATCATCAAAAAGCATAAGGCTAATATTTTAAAGGAAGGATGTTTACTGATAAAACCACTAATTGGTTTGGAAGCAAATAACATGATGATGACCGTCAGAATCACAGCCGTGTACATCACCCATAATTCCTGCACCATACCAACCGCGGTGATAATGGAGTCGATAGAAAAAACCAAATCCAATACAATCACTTCCGCCAGCAATTTGGCAAATGTAGATTTTTGAGGAACCGCGGGCGTATCCTTCTGATGTAGTTCGGTTTTATGGTATATCTCTTTTGTACTTTTGTATAGCAGAAACAATCCTCCAAGAATTAATATCAAGCCTTTACCGGTAAATTCATTTTCAAACATGGTAAATAAGGTTTGATCCAGTTTTAATATCCAAGAAATAAATGCCAACAAGCCCAAACGCATCACCATGGCCAAGGCAATGCCCCAAAACCGGAGTTTATTGCGCTGATGCTCGGGCAACTTATCCGCTAAAATGGAAATGAAGATGATATTATCGATACCAAGTATAACCTCCAAAGCAATGAGGGATATTAAGGGAATGAGTATATCTGTCATGTGGTAAATTTTTTTTGTTCAAGGATATGTTTAAATATTGTTCAGCGCAAATACTGAATCAAGCGTCAATATTTCACTCCGCTTGTGCCAATTTGTTCAATGGGATGCCAAGTGGTTTTTATCTCTTGAAAATCTAAAATGTCATATGGATTTTCTGCATCAGCCCGATACCAATCGCGCTCATAAAAAAAGCTGCGTTTTACATTCAGGGCCGATAATTCAGCCATGGTTTTTTTCTCCTGCGCATCGGCCCGGGCATACAAAATCGCATTCACATCCATATGCGAAGCAAAATGGGTATGCAGTTCCTGGCTTTTACCAGTCAGGATATTCACAACGCCACTACTCAAATCGGAAGTCGCCAATACCTCAGCAAGTGAAATACTGCAAAGCGGATGTTTTTCAGATGCCAATACAACCACTGTATTTCCTCCTGCTATCAGTGGAAGTACCACGGATACCAAACCCAGGAGAGGGTACGATTCTGGCGCAATCACCCCAATAACACCCATCGCTTCAGGCATCGAAAAATTAAAGTGGGAACTGGATACCGGATTGACTGTTCCGAATAACTGATGATACTTATCGCACCATCCACTGTAATACACCATTCTGTCGACAGACAATCGAACTTCTTTTTCGGCCATTGCTTTACTCATACCTGTTTGCATGAGTTCATCCACGAATTGCGCTTTTCGTCCTTCCAAAATTTCTGCCATCCGATAGAGTATCTGACTTCGGGTAAAGGCTGATTTTGTACTCCAAGATTCAAAGGCCTTTCGTGCAGCAACAACTGCATTCCGAAAATCTTTGCGTGAGGCCAAACACATATTGGCGATGACCTCATTTTTGGCATTGGACACCTTATAATACCGGCCACTCTCCGTTCGTGGAAATTGCCCACCGATAAATAATTTATAAGTCTTACGAATTTCTGTTGCTGACATGCTCAATTTTTTAAAGATTGGTATTAATGTTCAAACTGCACATAAGGATACAATCCGTGTAATCCGCCTTCCCGGCCAAATCCACTTTCTTTATATCCCCCAAAAGGCGAAGCAGGATCAAATTTATTATAGGTATTGGCCCATACGACACCGGCTCTTAATCGATTACTCAGATTAAAAATTTTACTGCCTTTATCTGTCCAAACACCTGCACTTAATCCATAAGGAATATTGTTGGCTTTTTCGATCACTTCTTCAATGGTGCGGAATGTTTGTACTGTCAATACCGGTCCAAAAATTTCTTCCTGCACAATTCGATGACTTTGTGAAGTTCCCAAAAACAATGTGGGTTTGCAAAACAATCCCTTATCCGGGAGTGCCTGATCGGTTTGATAAATTTCTGCTCCTTCTTGTTGACCGAGTTGTATATAGTATTGTATTTTTTTGAGTTGTGACGCTGAGTTGATTGCACCGATATCTGTGTTTTTGTCCATGGGGTCCCCTACAATCAGGGTTTTCATCCTGCGCTTTAATTTGGCAATTACGGTTGATGCAATATTTTCCTGAACAAACAAACGTGAACCTGCACAACATACATGGCCCTGATTAAAAAAGATGCCATTCACAATCCCTTCGACAGCCTGATCAATGGGGGCATCATCAAAAATGATATTAGCTGCCTTACCACCTAATTCCAACGTCACTTTTTTACCCGTTCCTGCTATTGCTTTTTGGATATATTTCCCCACCGGTGTGCTTCCGGTAAAGGCTATTTTATCGACACCGGCATGGTTCACCAGGGCTGCCCCTGTATCTCCAAAACCGGTCACTATATTTACAACACCTTCAGGCAAACCGGACTCCTGAATCAACTCGGCCAATTTGAGGGCAGTAAGTGGTGTGGTTTCTGCGGGTTTTAATACAACCGTATTTCCGGTTGCCAATGCCGGCGCCAATTTCCAGGCAGCCATCAGCAATGGAAAATTCCATGGAATGATTTGACCGGCCACCCCCAAGGGCATGGGTTTCCGATTGGGAAATGCATAAGGTAATTTATCGGCCCAACCGGCGTAATAAAAAAAATGGTTTGCAGCCAATGGAATATCAATATCCCGACTCTCTCGAATCGGTTTTCCTCCATTCAGGGTTTCAATCACAGCAAACTCTCTGGCACGTTCCTGAATTAATCGGGCAATCCGGTAAAGATATTTGCCTCTCTCACGGGCAGGCATTTTTTGCCAGCTTTCGGTATATGCTTTCCGAGCCGCTTTCACTGCTCTATTGACATCTGAGGCTCCGGCTTTCGCAATATTGGATAAGACCTTGTTATTGGCCGGATTCGTTGTTTCAAAGTATTCGGAAGTAGCAGGCTTCACAAACTTCCCCCCAATAAATAATTCATATTGTGGTTTGATGTCGATATGATCGGTCGATTCAGGAGCAGGTGCATACTTCCACTCAAAAGCGGCAGGTATTGACTTTTTAGATGCTTTTACCTTTTTCTCGGTCGATTTTTTAGATTGAATTGACATAATAGACTTTAATCTTTCGAAATATAATCAGGTGAATAGTAGACCCCCATTTTTTCTTTGCCCAACTGAAGCAAAATATCGTTTGCTAAACTACTGGCACCAAATCGAAACCACTCATTGCTCATCCATTCAGAGCCCAGGGTTTCATACAACATCACCAGGTATTGCAATGCAGATTTGGCCGTAGATATTCCTCCGGCCGGTTTCATACCAATCATGATACCTGTTTCGTCGTAATAATCTCGAATCGCCTCCAGCATCACTAGCGTTACCGGCATGGTGGCAGCGGGTTGTATTTTACCGGTAGAGGTTTTAATAAAATCTGCTCCGGACCGCATAGCGAGCATACTGGCTCGCCGAATATGATCAAGGGTGGATAGTTCACCGGTTTCTAAAATGACTTTCAGCCGGGCTTCACCACAGGCTTCTTTAATGGCGGCAATTTCGTCGGACACAAATTGCACATCTCCGGCCAAAAAGGCCCCTCTGCTAATCACCATATCAATTTCATCCGCTCCCTGACCCACTGCCATTTTCGTATCCTCCAGTTTAATTTTTCGCGAACTGTTCCCACTCGGAAAGGCCGTGGCTACTGAAGCTACTTTAATACCCGACTCGCCCAAAGCCATCTTAGCGGTTTTTACATGATTGGGATACACACATACGGCCGCCACTTGGGGAATGTCCGGCAAATCGTCGGCGAGGTGCATAGCTTTATAACACATCTGACGCACCTTTCCGGCGGTATCCTTTCCTTCGAGGGTGGTGAGGTCGATCATGGAAAGGGCCAATCGGAGCCCTTGTAATTTACTTTCCTTTTTAATGCTGCGTGTATTGAAACGAACAACCCGTTCTTCCACACCGGTTTGATCCACTGGATGATGCAACATACTCATGCTTCAAAGATACTTGATTCATTCCGGCATCTACAAGTCAAACAAAGAAAAAGCCTGATAAGGGGTTTAGGCTTTTGAACAACCGCAAATACAAAAATGGTACTGATTATTTTGGGTAGAGGCGTGTTGTTTGCTGGTTCAAAGATGCAGAAATGGAGGTCCGATTATCGCATCAGTTAGTACACGATATAGGCAAGTAAAAGTTTATATTGAGTCGGACAGGCTGGCGCCCCATTCTTTCTGTCATCGATTTTTGGATAGAAATATATTACCGGCTGCAAATATTTTACCGAATTGGTATAATACCCTGTTTGACCTATTTTTATGCCCTTATTGTTTCGCCCGGAATGGAATTGCGGGATGATATCAAAATTTAATGTACAATGAAGAAAACGAGTACTCAACATCTGATAGCCATCGGCATCTTTTTTTTACTGGCTTTTGTTTTTTGTTATCCTGCCACTCAGGGCAACAAATTGGTTGCTGGTGATACGATTCACTGGATGGGCATGAGCGAAGAAGCAAGGGCCTGGCACGAAAAAACCGGCGAAAATCCGATGTGGAGCAATTCGATGTTTGGGGGTATGCCAACCGTTACCCATTATATGCGGGGCGCAACCAATTTGATTTATCCCATACAGCAATTTCTGACGGATCATATCCCCATGCCCATTCCCTTTTTGCTCATCGCAATGATTTGTTTTTACATCCTGATGTGTAGCATGCAGGTGAAACCTTGGATTGCAGTGGCAGGTGCAGTGGCTTATGCGTTTGCATCTTACAATCTACAAATTATCGAAGCCGGTCATAATACCAAAATGTTCAGTATTGGTTACATGCCATTGGTCGTTGCCGGAATGCATTGGGTGTATGGAAAAAAACACCTGATTGGGGCCGCCTCCGCCTTGCTGGGATTATCGCTGATGATTTCGAATAGTATGTATCAGATCGACTATTACCTGATTATTATTTTGTTCATACTGGCTATTGGTTATCTCCTACAGGCATTAAAAGAAAATGGTTTAAAATCATTTATCATCTCCTCTGCCATCATGTTGGCTGTAGGTCTTATTTCAGTAGGCCCCAGTTTAGATCAACTCATGCTCACCCAGGAATATACCGCACAAACAATGCGGGGTGGAATCAGTGAAGTAACGATTGGAAAAGATAAAAATAAAGTGAGTGGTGGATTGGATAAAGATTATGCCTTCCAATGGAGTGAAGGAATCGGCGAAACTTTTACATTATTAGTACCCAATTTATACGGAGGAGGAAGTCGAACCAATGTTGGTAAATCATCAAATACCTATGAGGCCGTGAGCAGTATGGCCGGCGAGGAAGCTGCGCAAAATTTTGCAGCCAATGCCACTACCTATTGGGGTCCACAACCTTTTATATCCGGACCTGTCTATTTTGGCGCCATCATCATTTTCCTCATGGTGCTTGGTATGTTTTTGATTCGTAGGCAGATGAAATGGTTTTTACTGGGCGCCGGTATCTTCGGTATTATGTTGGCCTGGGGAAAACACTTCAGTGCCTTGAATTACTTTTTGTTCGATCATTTGCCGATGTACAATAAATTCCGTACGCCTAGTATGGCGATGGTGATACCGGGACTTACATTTTTAATCATAGCGATTTGGGGATTAAAGGATTATCTCTCCGAAAAACTCGAAGAAATCCAATTAATGGATGCCTTGAAAAAATCGGTCCTCATTACCGGAGGCTTGTGTGTGATACTGGGCATAGGCTCACGATTCTTTATGGATTTTAGAGGTGAAAAAGATGAGCAACTCAAAGCCCAAATGATTCAAATGACTGGCGGGAATGAGCAAATGGGTAATAATATTTTTAATGCCCTCGTTGAAGACCGCCCGGCACTAGCCATGAAAGATGGGATTCGATCTCTGGTGTTTATTTTATTGGCCGCAGGACTGCTTTGGATGTTTATGCGTAAAAAACTCGATGCTCAAAAAACAGCCATCGGTGTTGGTCTGCTGATAGCCATTGATTTGATATCCATTGGCACCCGCTATTTAAATCCGGACAGCTATAAACCGGCAGAAGAATTTGAAGCCCAATTTAATCCGCGACCGGTGGATCAGCAAATCAAACAAGACCCTGACCCCTATTACCGCGTAATGGATTTAACCGTAGATCCGTATAACGATGCCATGGGTGCCTATCACCACAAACTGGTAGGTGGATATCATCCTGCAAAAATGGAAATTTATCAGGACTTAATTTCTACCCAATTATCAGGCGGAAAAATGAATGCTGAGGTTCTGAACATGTTGAATACCAAATACCTGATTTTTAATGGTGCGCAGAATCAGGCTGCTTTTCAACCCAATCCGACTGCATGCGGGAATGCCTGGTTTGTACCTGAAGTTAAACTGGTGGAAACAGCTGATCAGGAAATTATGGCCTTGAATGCTGAAAACATGGGTGATACCATGCGTGTGGAACAACCCTTCCGAGCAAAAGGAATGGCCATTGTGAAAAAGAAAAACTGGAAACAAAATACCACACAATTTAGCATCGATAGTGCGGCACGTATTCAGTTAAAATCTTATGGCTTAAACAAACTCAGCTTCAGTTCCCAAAATAGTCAAAACGGATTTGCGGTATTCTCGGATATCTATTATCCACTGGGATGGAAGGCTTTTGTAGACGGTAAAGAAAGTGAAATTATTCAAGCGAACTATGTACTTCGTGGATTATTCATTCCTGCCGGACAACATGAAATTGAATTTAAGTTCGAACCGGCAACTTATTTTAAATGGAATACTGCAACCCGCATTTCCAGTATTTTAATTCTCTTGATATTGGCCGGTGCAGTGGGTTTAGGAATAAGAGGTGCTGTACAAAAAGAAAATGCAGCCTAATGCCTGATTTTCAAATCCGGGAAGCCCGGCGTGAGGATGGCGAACTACTGATAGAACTCATTCGGGAACTGGCGGTGTATGAAAAATTATTGCATGCCATGCAAGCTTCTCCTGCAGATCTTGAACGGAGTTTATTCGACGAAAAATCAGCCCAAAGTGTTTTAGCGTATGAAGGGGACACCGTGGTGGGATTTGCATTATACTTTTTTAATTATTCCACTTTTGTTGGACGGAAAGGGTTATACCTCGAAGATTTATTTATTCGACCTGAATTTCGGGGTAAGGGGTACGGCAAAAAACTGCTTTTGTATTTGGCGAAACTGGCCCATGAACAAGGATGCGGACGTATGGAATGGAGTGTACTCAACTGGAATACACCTGCCATACAATTTTATGAGAGTTTAGGTGCCAAGCCCATGGATGAGTGGACCGTTTATCGATTGGATGCAGACGGACTAGGGCGTTTGGCTAAAAGATGAACCTCCATCAGGCGATAGAATTTAATACTTTGCACTATAGTTTTATTACTTTTTGAATGACTTTTTGTGAGCCTTTCATCTTCTCCACGTAATACATGCCTGGGGGCCATGTTTCGGTGTTGATGCGGTAGTGATTGCCTTTTATGGTACCCTTGTAAATCCTATTCCCATTGACCTCATAAACTTGAATCTTCGTTGAACCCAATGCCCATTTGTCTGCCAATTCGATCTGTATTTCATTTTTAGCCGGATTGGGATAGATTTTTGCGCCAAAGCTTGTTTTATCCGTATGTGAAAAACCTAAAGGTGATTCATCCAGCGTCATCATGATATAGACATAATTGTTGTTGGCGCATTTTAAATTATTGTTGGAATCCACACTCTCCACTATACATCCTATTTTATTGTCATTGACAAACAAACTAAAAGGATATTCGCTACCTCGCCCGTTCACAGTATAGGAGGCAACCAAATTACAATTGCTGTCTATCTTG
>DAIRSC010000071.1:0-10025 GCA_036804585.1 Chitinophagaceae bacterium | reverse complement strand
TTTTCGTTCATTTAGATGCACAATAATTTTTCATATCACCTCAATAAGCTTGCAGATTTTTTCTGATTTTCACTTCTCACATGCATCTTCATATTCCGCGTCATCGTCCAAGGGCTGTCCTGCACTTGCGTGACTGCCCTCCCGAGCGCTTCCTTAAATTTGAAGGGCCAGTGAGATAAACAGCAGTCCCTGAACAATCGGTATTCTTCAAAAAGTCACAATACTAAGAACCAATGAATTAAAAAAGGCATTCGAAATGGAAAGCCTTTTTTATAATTCTAAAATCCAATTATTTATTTGCTCCATAAAGAAGGACCAGCACCGCCGCTACCATATTCGTTTATTTGACCCAAGCTATTGGTGACTTTATAGTAAAAATACATATTGGCATGCTGATAATAGTGCTGATTCAAACTTGTTGTTTCATAAATTGTTGCCCAACCTTCCACTTTACTTCCATTGCTAAAAGTTTGAACCGGAATCGTGAGCGTATCTTTAAAACAAACTCCAACAACATCTTCTGTAAAGTTATTTTGGAAATTTTTGATCACTACTTCATTGATTTTAGCACCACTTTCAATACTGATGGTATACTGGGCTGCTCCCGAAAGAGTTCCATCCTCATTCACATTCCAGATGCCCTTGAATTTATTGCGTGTAATGGTTTCGCAATGCTCACCTTCATAGCCGATTTGACAAATACATCCGCCATCTTTACAAGTTCCGCTGTAAGCGCAGGTGACGTTTTTACATTTGTCAGGTTGACAGGATGAATAAACCATCGCAACAAATAATGTGAGTGTAGAAAGGGCTGTGATTACTATATTTTTCATTGTCGTACGTATCGTTCTATTGGGTAAATATATAAAAAAAATCTTTTTAAGTCCTATTTTGCCATAAATCTCTTGAGCAAACTAATTCCAAAGCCAAGTACCATTAAGACGGTCCCTATCCATAAAACGTTAATAAAAGGAAACTTAATCGCCTTCATAATGATATAGTCATCCATGGCGGATGGTTGTTTGTATTCGATTTTCGCTGCATTTTCCTCAGGGAGAATTTTCACCAACCTTGACATCAGGCCGTTTTCAGCAATCGTATCTGTGATTGAACTCTCCAATCTGTCCCGAATGATGTAAACCGGATTAGACTTCTGCATTTTTCCTTCCAGGTTATACACTTCCAATTCAGCAGCCACGGATACATCACCAGATTGAGCCTGATAGTTTTTATTTTCAAATTGGGTATTTACGCCCCTGAAAATCATAAATCCATTGTTCAGGAAATTCTATCACCCGGACGAACTGTTTTTGTTTTAATTTGATTTGTATCCTGCATTTTAGATTTATCTACCGTGGAAGTCACATAAGTAAATATGTCATGCGACCAATAATGACGGGTATCCGGACTAGAAATCAATCCCATTTTGGGATTAATTTGCGCATTCGGACTTAATATAAACTCTTCTACAACACGTCCGGTATCATTTTCTCTTTTTTGATATCTGACATGATAAAAATGATCAGGACCAATCACGGTATCCCCCAAATAAGTGAGAAATTAGCCCCCCATGCTTTCCTGAATATTCCTGATTACTAAAACATTTTCCCGACTCTCTTTCTTGTTCTCTGCTGCATTTTCCTTTCCCATATCAAAATCAACACCCAGACGATTAATAGAAATCACTTCCTTATTATAACTGGACAACAGCACCCCAACCATCATCAAACCGAAACCCAAGTGAGCCGTTGTTCCTCCCCACTTAATGAATTTAGGCCCAATGGTTCCAATCATATAAAATAAATTGGCGACTACACTGAAGCTCGCTGCAACCAGAAAAATGACAATCGGCACTGACCTTAAATCCTGAGAATATGCAATTCCAACGGAGATAATCAATGAAAGAATAAATGGCGGTAATATTTTTTTGATGAAAGCCTTTACGCTTGTTTGTTTAAATTTTAAATAGTAGATCGTGGCGGTAAGTAGCACAATCAATAACGTAATCCAAATTTGAATCTTGTTATAATGCATGATTGGATCGGTAATAGCGAGTTTGGTATCAAACATTTTATTCCATACCGGCATAGATGTGGTGTATGTAATTTGCACAACCGATATCATCAAAATTAGCGCTCCGATAAACATCCAAAATTCACGTGAGGCCAATGCTTCCTCTTCATTAACCCGGTCGGGAATTTGTTTATACCTTTTGAAAAACAAGAACAATCCCAACAACAGGAAAGAAAAAATAAATACTAAAAGATGATAAAATAAGGATTCTCCTTCGCCGGTAAATGCATGCACTGAGGTTTCACCTAAAATGCCGGTTCGTGTTAAGAAAGTCGAATAAAGGACGAGAACAAAAGAAAAAATAAAAAAGATAAAGGTGGACTTTAAAGAGAAACCCGTGGCCTTGAAAATGATGGTGGTGTGTAACCCTGCAACCATCACTAACCAAGGAACCAGGGATGCATTTTCAACCGGATCCCAGGCCCAGTAACCGCCAAAATTCAAACTTTCGTAAGCCCATGCGCCTCCCATCATTATTCCACATCCCAATACCATTCCTGATAGCAAACTCCAACGTAATAATGGTGTTTGAATAACATCGTAACGATTTTTCCAAAGCGCAGCCACTGAATAGGCAAACGGAAACAAAGTGGCAGAAAAACCCAAAAACAAGATCGGTGGATGAATCACCATCCAATAGTTTTGCAGTAAAGGATTTAACCCATTCCCATCCTGAATCATATCCAGATAATTGGGTTGTTGAAAGATCGGTGCATTCCACATTTGATCGCGCAACAACATAAATGGGGTAGCTCCAATGCGAATATCCCCAAACTGAATCCCTAACAAGGTGCTGGCTAAAAACACCTGAACCATTGCAACAATAGCCATCACTGGTGCTTCCAAGGGATTGTTTTTTCGGGTTACAAAAAACGCCAATACAGCATGCCAGATTGTCCAAAGTAAAAAACTCCCCTCTTGTCCTTCCCAGAAACAAGAAAGCAAATATTTAAATGGAAGCGCTCTACTGGAATGTGCCCAAACATAATGGTATTCAAAATAGTGATTAAATATTAAGTAGAAAAGAATCAAGAAAATAGCAAAAACGGAGAATGCATGGGTGCGAAAAAAAGTTCGACCTATGCTTCGCCATGATAATGCTTGCATCTCATCACGGCTATTGGTTGACAAAAAGTAAGCCATTACTGAAAACAGACTGGCAACAAAGGATAAAATGACAAAAAACTGACCGAGCTGCCCCGGCAATAGATGCTCGTTTAAAAAGGTAGATTTCAAAAGTTTGTGGGGTGTTTTAAGTGATGCAGATCAACCGACTATGATGAAGTTTTGCCAACAGCAACCTGATCGTTTTTGTATTTTGAAGGACATTTCATCAGGATATTGGAACACTTAAAGGTGCCGTTATCCATTTTGCCGGTCATGGTGAGTTTTTCGCTTCTTTCAAAATCCTGTGGTTTCGGTCCGGAGAACTCGACTTTACACATTTGCCCACTTTCATCTTTGGCATAAAAGGTGAATCGATTGGGATCGGTAATTGGGTCATAATGCATGGGGTGCGATACAGTATCCAATTTGCCAATAACCTGAAATTCCTTATTTGGCTTTTCCTGGGCGCTTGCAAATGTTTCATAACTACTAAAGTCGCCAACCATACTAACAATAGCGGCCAATGCTCCCGCAATAAGCAACAAAGCAAGAATATTCGATTTTTTCATATTTGTACAATCACTTTTTTTTGAAGAGCAATGTCTTTATTTCAAACCCGGATCCAATAAACAGGCACGCTGTATTTTCAGACTATTTGAGCTATTTATAAAATCAAAACAGAAAGCCTTAATTGGATATGCAAATTTACATCAGGATTGTGGAACCCAATTGTCATTTCAATGATAATTATTCAGAAAAAGTGATGATGCATCACCTTTGATTACCGGACAGATTTCTTTCAATAAATTAAAATTATTGACGAACCACCTTCCGGCTAAATTTACCCTCTTTTGTATGCACCAATAGTTGATACACGCCGGCCGGAATTGCACTTAGGTCAAGTTGTGTGGCGTCATTGTTTTGTTGAATAACCAAGCGTCCCGTTAAATCCATAAGCTGAGTTTGATGGATGGAAATATTTTCAGGCAAACGAATTTGAAGATAATCATGCGCCGGATTCGGATAAATCTGCATCAGGTTTTCTTCAAAATCAATCACTGAGGTTGGTGCATTGATAACCACCGCATATCCGGAATACGGGGTATAGTTTTGTTTAGTTCCTGTAATCCAAACCGTATCACCAATCGTATTAAACGCCGGTAACCCGGTGAAAATTGCCAAAGATGAAGTAATCTCTTTACTGGCCAGAAATTTCCCCCGGTAATATAATCCAATTTGTGTTCCATCAACTTGACTTGCCACAACAAAAGATGTGGAGCCGATTCCGATTTCCGTGTGGTGGTTACAAATTAGTTGACCTTCGTGTGCTGTTTTTACAACAAGGGTTGGATCACCAAAAACAGTCCAGGTATCCGTGATTTCGTTTCCGCCATCAGGATTTGTGGCAGTATTATAATGTTCGTTCACACTCAGGCAGCCGTTTACAGCTAAAGAACCAAAAGTGGTCTTTTTATTCCCTGGTCTTGCACCCCGCAAAATACCATTCATTTCATCTTGTCCTTGCATGGGTGGATCCCAACTCTGATTAATTGTACTCATTAAAACAGCAATCGCTCCGGTGGGTACATTTGAGGAGTTTCTGGCCCTTAAGAATGCTTCAGCCAAACAAGTATTTGAAACAAAATCTCCATTCACGCATGCGGTGGAAAAAATAAATGGCCAATTACCTTGCGAATTGGTCAAATTAGGAATATCATTTTCGCCAAAGCCTGAAGTACTGAATGCACTAACACTGCCATGACCGCAATAATTCATCATTCCTATTCCACTGTTAAAGTCATTGGTGACCGCATAAATGGATGGAGAACCCAAGCTATCCAAACCTCCCTGATCCCCATCAAAGAACTCAAACTTTTGGGTATAGGAATACTGGTTGATATTACTGTCACAAATGTCACGGATATGCTCGTGATCATACTCCCAATCATCGCCGGGACCTTGATTACTGGCCATGCCAATTTGTTTGCTAAACCAATCCCCCATTGTGTTCGGCAACTTTTCATAAGCCAAAGTTCGTTGTACCATCACCCGAATATCATCAAGTGTTTCACCTGAAAATCGACCAACAATAAATTCAGGGTTATGATCATTGCCACTCTGATAAGCGTAAGCATTATCTGATGGGCCCAATATATCCGGGTATTGCGACCAGTTCGCATTTCGGGTAGGAATATTTGGATGATCGCCTACAATTAATAAATACGTTATTTGTTTTTCAGCATAAAATGAACTTACCAGATTCAAAACGGTTGGTTCAAAAACGCCACCCGTCAAGGTATCTGTATTCACCAGATAAGTTTGAATCCCTTTCATTTCCTTCCATCGGATAAACGGCTCTATTTCATTCAGATAAGAAGCAGGACACAACACCAGCATGCTCCCTTCCTCAGTCATAGGTGAATAAAGGGGTTTATTCATGCCATAATTTAAAAACAAGTTGGCGTAAATATTGTCAAATTCACGTACAACAACTTCCGGGTTTCTAAATTGTGGAAACGGATTTTCAGACGGCCCATCTACATAAGATACTTTCAACTTTATGTGATGATAAACTCTTAAGACTTTGCGCACCGGATTGTATTGTACCGATTGAATATGGATGGTCTGACCGCGATAATCTCTTAATATGAATGGCGTTTGTGCTACAGCTTGCATGGATGGATAAAATGCATCTTTCTGATAAATCTCTGAAAAAACATAAGGTATTTGCGAAGGCTTTTGAGTTCGGTTCAGATTTCCTTTTGAGGGAGCAATCATCACACCCTGATAATCGGTGTAGCTGGCTGATTCAATGCTGAGTTGGGACTGTTTATCAGCGGGAATTATTAAGGAAAATGAGAGTTTAGGCAAATCAGGCGCACCTTTTTCCAGTAATGCTGTTCCCTGATCAATACTTATTCCAGAGGCCCAGCCCAAAGGTGTAAATACGGCGTGTTGTTTGAGCCCGCCTGTCTGAATATCTATGACTGCTTCCTGTCGGTTCTCACTGAGCAGTTGTATCGTTGAACGCTGTAGAGCCTGAGCCCGAATCGTCGAATTTCCGGACAACACAAGGAGAATGGTCAGAATATGTTTAAACATAACTTTTAAGTTAAGATAGTTTCAAGTCTACAGACGAAGAATGAGGGTTCAAAATTAGTTTTTTTTCCTCAATACCCGATAATCAGGTCCATTTTTGATACCAAACCCAAAAAACAGATTGAAAAAACTTTTAATCCGGCAAAATCTGCATTGACCCAGAAACCAAGACCCGGTAACTACATGCGAAAAAAAAGAATTTAAGCCCCATTTGAATTTTAATATTTGAATTAAAACCACGGCACATTATATTTGCTTCGATTAAATAAAATCACCACCTCGGGGTGTTCGGAATGACCGATCTGAGAATATACCCGTGAACCTGGAACAGGTAATGCTGTTTAGGAAAGGTAAGACTGAAATAATCCTTCTTCTTACCTCATTTTTTAACCCGTCGAATGGCTCAATCAAGGTCATTTGGCACAAATGATGTAAAATGAAGAGAATCATGATTTCATTGTTTTCGGTACTAAGTTTGTCCGAAACATCTGCCCAAACAAACGACACCCTTCGCAATATTGAATTGCCGGCAGCTCTGATCCGGGAAACCAAAGAACAAACGCCGGATAAAAAAACACCCCGAATCGCTGATAAAAATCTGACAAAGCGCATTAATCAGGGTCAGGACCTCCCCTTTCTACTAAACAATCTATCATCAGTGGTCGTTAGTTCGGATGCAGGCACAGGTATCGGTTACACCGGTATTCGTGTAAGGGGATCGGATATCACCCGAATCAATGTAACCATGAATGGAGTGCCTGTCAATGATCCGGAAAGTCAGGCAATCTTTTTTGTCAATACGCCTGATTTGGCTTCATCTGCCACTCAAATTGAGTTACAAAAGGGAGTCGGTCAATCTCGCAATGGCAATGCCAGTTTTGGTGCATCCTTATCCATCAATACGCTGGATTTGGATTATGAACGCCCCTATTTTTCTTTGCAAAGCGATTTTGGATCCTTTAATACCTTCAAAAATACCCTGAAAGCCAGTACCGGTTTGATTCAACAAAAGTTCATCGCCACCGTCCGGGCATCCAGCATACTGAGCGATGGATTCATTGATCGTTCTGCATCTGATCTCAAAGCCCTGCAGATTTCCACGAAGTATTTGGTTGACAACAAAACACAGGTTGTATTCAATTTTATGCGAGGTCGGGAAAAAACCGGACAAGCATGGAATGGGGTTCCGCAGGACAGTTTGGAAAGCAACCCTCAGTTTAACGAATTGGGCGTAAAAAGTGATGGTACATTTTACAATAATCAAACCGATAATTACGGGCAGGATTATTATCAATTTTTTGTAGACCACCGACTAAATGCGCGATGGGCTGTGGGCTCAACATTATTTTATACCAAAGGTAAAGGTTATTATGAAGAATATCGTTTAGGGCAATCTTTTTCAAACTACGGACTTCCTGATTTTACAACCGGGTCGAATACATTGCAGGAAACTGATTTGATACGACAACTTTGGCTTGACAATGATTTTTACGGCGGAAGAATTTATACCACTTACATTTCACCCAAACTGGATGCCGGATTATATCTCAATTATAACCAATACGAAGGCAAACATTTCGGTGATGTGATTTGGGCACAATATGGTATACCTGACCATTATCGATGGTATAATCTGGATGCCTCCAAAAAGGATTTTAATGTTTATGCCATGACAGAAATTCGCCTTGGGAATGGCCTCACTCTTTTAGGAGATATTCAATATCGAAAAGTGAATTATCAATTAAATGGCTTTCGGAACAATCCTGAAATCCGACATGATTTACAATGGCAGTTTCTCAATCCAAAAATCAGTATGAATTGGAAACAGCAATCCCATCAATTCACACTCACTGCAGGTCTGGCCCAAAAAGAACCGAACAGGGATGATATAGAAGCAGGGGCTTTAGCACTACCCAAACCGGAGAAATTATATAATACAGAATTGACTTATCGATTTATCCCGAACCGTAAAATAGCTTTCTATGTGAATGCTTATATGATGTATTACCGGGATCAGTTGATACTCACTGGAAAAATCAATGATGTAGGCGCTTATACCCGAACCAATGTTCCGGAAAGTGCCCGTATGGGAGTGGAATTTGAAAGTATATTCCGAGGCGGAACATGGTTGGAGGGAAGTTTAAACTTTAGTCTTTCCAGAAATAAAATCACTTCATTTACCGAATACATAGATGATTACGATCAGGGCGGGCAAATCAGCCGAAAGTATGAAGGGACTGACATTGCTTTTTCTCCCGCTGTTGTAGCCGGTGGGAGGCTATCCATTTTCCCAATCCGTCATCTGAGCAATATTGCATTTCGGCAAAGCTCAGTGGATATTCTGCCTAAATTTGTGAGTCGACAGTATTTGGACAATACCCAGCAATTATCACGTTCGATAGCTCCATTTCTGGTGTTCGATCTCATTGCAAATGCACCTTTAAAATTGAAGGAGAAACAATTTTTGACCCTACGTTTCGGAGTTCAAAATGTAGGCAATTTACGCTATGCCTCGAACGGATATTCATTTTCTTATTTGTATAATCAAAACTTGGTTACCCAAAATTATTTATACCCACAGGCAGGTCGTCGATGGACAATCGGTTTGGGAATAGAACTCCAATAGCAACTCGGGATTGCCTTTATTGCGGTCGTTTACGAATTTCCCAACAACGATGTATTCGTTTATTGCGGAAGTCTGGCGGGATTGTCCAATGCGTTATCTCCTGAAGAATGGTCTCCCCTTCCAAATCCGCACTGAGTTGAAAATTTCGAAAATTATTTGAGAAATACAAAACCCCATGAGGATGTAAATGACGCAGGGCATTTTTGATCAGCATCACATGATCGGCCTGTACATCCAGGTCAGTTTTCATCATGGTGCTGGTTGATAGCGTTGGAGGATCCAGAATGATAATATCATACAACTTGTGAACGCTTTGTTGAATCCATTGTTTCACATCTGCCTTTAAAAATTGATGTCGGGTGATATTGATTCCATTCAATTTAAAATTCTCTTTTGCCCAATGTAAATAAGTACTGGATAAATCAACAGAAGTCACTGTAAGCGCACCGCCCATTGCCGCATACACTGAAAACGAAGCGGTATATGCAAACAGGTTTAATACATGTTTACCCGTGGAAACTTCAGCAACTTTTTTGCGCAAAGGCCGATGATCTAAAAAAAGGCCTGTATCTATATAGTCACTTAAATTAACCTGAAATACATACCCATTTTCCTGTACCGTGAACAAATTTTTTATATCAGAAACTTTGGCATACTGCTGATCTGATTGTCTCCTTTAACGGGTTTTGACGAATATGGATTCATCTGTTATTTCAAACAAAATACGGAGCACCTCAAGACATTCTGCCAACCACGATTGATGTTGATCAGCATGCATGGAATGCCTTGTTTGGTATTCAGAAATATGAAGCCTGCCCTCATAAAAGTCAATGCATAATGGAAATTCCGGCATATCCCAATCATATATCCGATAACAGGTAATCTGCTCCATCTGGAGGTAGGACTTCAGCGCTTTTTGATTTTTTTTCACCCGATTATATAAAGCCGATGCAGGATGTGTTTGAATATTCATCAAAGGCTAAATTAGGTCAATCTCCACAATCCGAGCACCTCAATGAAATTCTGCGTATGGATTGGTGCAGATAAATAGGGGTTGCTGGTTATTGTGAAAGTATTTGATATCAGTACATTCAGGGGTGAATTTCGCTTTTTTAAATGC
>DAIRSC010000070.1:0-10068 GCA_036804585.1 Chitinophagaceae bacterium | reverse complement strand
TTCTTGATTTTCACTTCTCACCGGCATCTTCAACTTTGGCGTCATCGTCCAAGGGCTGTCCCGCACGTGTGGGACTATCCCTTGAATGCTTCCATAAATTTGTAGCGCCAGTGAGATAAGCAACAGCCCCTATTTATCGTGAGGAAGGTGCTTTCAGCGAAAAACTTCCGGCCTATTTCCGCAGCGATCTTCGGATTAGTATGAAATGGAATCGCAAACGATTAACCTCCACCCTCTCACTCGATATCCAAAATGTAAGCAATCGGTTCAATGTGTACGACCGCTTTTATGACCCGAATACCCGCACGGTGAAAACCTATTATCAAACCGGCATAATCCCGATTTTAAATTATAAAGTGGAGTGGTAGCTATGCATAGGACATCCTGAACAAGTCAGAAATGGCTCATGTACAAGCCAATCAAATGACGATGGATATCGAAACCTCGAATGCAGATTAGCGCAGTAGATGTGCCAATACTGACTTATGAAAAGAAGAACATCATTGCATGCAAGAAACATAAACTTTCTTCATTCTTTGGTTTGGATCCAATCAACCAAATTCCCTTGAAGCTATTGGTTTTAATAACTTTTCATGTTGTTCAGGGGGATCCTAGTTAGGGTTGTACAAATATGGGTACCATTTCCTCACCGACTGCTCCATCATGATCTTCGGCCCGAATATATAGTTGATAGGACTCTATTGAACTTGTTGCACTTAGCAAATAATGTTCGTGGTAGGGATAGGCTTTTAAATCCATCACTGAAGGATTTTCGTGCAAAAGGGTATCTGTATTATTCCGGACAAAAATCACTTCGAGGGCATGCAGCCCTTTATCTGAACTAGCCGTAAATTCAATATGCAATTCCGGATTCACGGATACATCAATCGTATCTCCAATTCCGGGTTCGGCAATGACAATACGAGGTGATAAGGCAGAATCGGCGCTGCGTTTCCGGCAGGCGAAGACAGTTAACAGGATACTGATAAACAGCAACTGAATCATATATTTAATCATGATTTAAAAAGAGGTTTGTGTTTTAAGAAGTAAATGAGATTGCACTGAAAGCGGGTCAGGGAAGTAATATGCCCTTCCGCCATATGTTCGTGTATCGCACGGGTCGCCTGAAATCCCAGTGCAAAGGATTTAAAGTACACATCCGCACCGGCATGCAGGCTCCAGAGATTTCCACCGGTATGTGTTTGAGATACATTTCTTAGATAGTCGGCACCGGCAAAATCATACATACAACCCATTTGAGGCATAAGGGTCAATTTTTTCATTTCATGTAAATAAAATGCACGGGTGTTGACATTCACCTGATGCCCAAAACGAAATTGATATACATTTTCCCCCGGTCGGTTGTACATCATTGAAGTATTCAAACCCCAGGCTTTCAGGCGCAGGGTATGAATGATATTGGCCGAGAAATCGAAAGACCCGCTCCCTAGTTGCATATTATTATGAATCATTAATCCATCATCGAGTGCATCAAATTTTCCACTAGGCAGTTTGAGGCCGGCACCCAGTTGCAAAGCGTTTCTGAATTTGGCATTGGTGCCATAATTATTAAAAATGAGGTACTGCGCTTGCAAGGTGATATCCCCCAGGCCACTCAAATTCAAAGCATCCGATTCGGTGCTTCGTTGATTGACCCGATAGGGCACAAAGGCTAATAAATGCAAGCGTTGATGAATGACCAAACGCCCATAGGCCTGCAAAGTGTAGAAATGTTCTGTGGTAGGCAAGGTATTGGTATGGTCTTCATGAGGCAGGGAACGAAATCCCTGATATTGGTATCGTATGCCGACAAAATGTTTTTGAAATTCCGGCAAAAAATTCAGGGCATTTCCTGCAGGTTCGCACCCGCATACATCGCAGGCTTTAGCCGCTTGAAACAAGAGGCTGAAAAAAATCAAAACGTATATTAATCGAATCATGTAATTTTTTTAAAGTGATTAGAATGCTGACTGCAGCATTATTTTTTCAGAATGACGCTCATTCTTATTAAGCTCATTTCAAAATTTTCCGGTCTGCAATAAATTTAAATGGCCTATCCGCTGTGCGGATTTCATCAGAAAGTTCTTAACGCGAAATATACCAGATGACTAAACTGAATTGGATAATAAACGGCTTTTGCAAAACCATTTGAAATGCCCATCTCATTTGAGAACAGCCACAATTAGTGAATGACAAAATGAATTAAACCAAATTCTATGCAAAGCATGGTGGCTTCCAGGCGTTAGAACAATATCCTTCCGGAAGTTTTTCTCGTGCGGGTTTATACAAGGTTGATTTTATATCCGCATTCCATCGGTCTTTCATCTGAAATATTTCAAAAGGAAAATCATAATCCATACTGGGCCATTCAGCTTTTGAAGGCGACTCCGTAGGTTTCTGATTATTGCTTTGATCTAATTTAGCCAATGTTTTTCGAAGATGACATTTTCCGTTACAGGCCATTTCAGGCTTACTGCGGTTTTCGCAATGTTTTTGAATAATTTCAGCCTGATTCATTTTCCATTGGAATAATACAAAGGAGCGCAAACCCTGATGGGATAATAATAAAACAAAAAACAATAAACTAATCCAATGGCGCACTTAGGCAAAGATAGGACGAGGAATATTTGCTTGAAGTAAAAAAAAGAGATAATCTGAGAAAAATCATATTAACAAGACACTAAGCCTTATTCCAGCATCATTTTTTTGGAAACGGTGCGTCCTCTTTCATCGGTGAGTTGTACAAAATACATTCCCCTTGCCAACTGCTCACTTTGGAATATGAAACGATGTCCTTGCCGGCTAAATGGAGCAAACACCTCTTGCCCAAATTGATTGAATAATCGAATACTCCCATCACTCCCCTCGTTCATTTCCACGGTAAATTGGCCACGTGCAGGATTTGGATAAACCTGTAAAACAATCGGTTCATAAATCTCTTCATAACTCAATGGATAGTCGACGGTAAAATTGTAGACAATCGATTTTCCAAAATCCGGTTCAAAAATTTTCAGGGCTGATCCATCTCCTTTTCGGAAACGAACATATCCGATACCGTCGTTGTTTGCCCAAAAATCAATGCCATCTTCATCCGTATCTTCCACAATGAATGAATAACAACCGCCCCCCAAATTGAAGGTATCGCGATACAATAAATTATTGGCCATGTTAGTACGTTGAAACACCAAATTGCCATCCTGATCGATAATTTTGTACGAAGATTCACTGCCTACCAAATTGGTTTTAAACTGCACAATAAAATTGGAGGGAACGACTTCGGTGATATTAAAAATACTTTGGAAAGTATTGTTTAAAGCATAGGCATCATTTCCGCCATTTGGATTGCGCAAATTCACATGAAATACATTACCGCTGGGTGCTGTAATGGCCGACCATAAATTCGCGGATGCCGGCAAACTCACTTCAGCCGTTTCCATGAAAGCCAGGTTTCCGGTCCATTGATAGGTATCCTTCACGGTATTATTGTTCACCCAATATTCAATCGTGAGACTAGTAAGCGCTGTAGATCCGGTATTCCGAATGACAACCTGCGGATGACGGCAAATTGGATTATTGCGTGCATATTCCACTTTGGTACTAGGGTTTTTAATATCCACCACCGCTGCATCCAGGGTAAAATTAGCCGGACCATAATTGACCAATTGATTACTGACCCAATAATTGCTTGAACCCCATGCAGTATCCAAACCGTAGTCAATAATCGCGGTGCCACCGGGGATGACCAAAGAAGTGATATCCATTTCCTTCACATCAGTGGCCATTCCGGGGCACCATCCGGCCCGATCATAAATCCAGGTACCTCCTTGTGGGTAAACCGGATTTTCGGAACATTTTTTCCAAACATCCCAAGTGAATTCCTTCGCACCACCATTGATGTTGATATAATGATTTCGTGGAATAAATTCCCCTTCCTGACCATGGCCGGTAATAGCCGTACGGATTTTGTATGAAACACTTGTAGGGTCTAAAGGAACAGATCGAGGTTCATATTTATCATCATTCATGATTGCCTGATATCCGGGTGGTTCAACCCGCCAAAGGTTATTGATATCTTTTACTTCACGTGGTGGCGTTCCAACGATAAACATAAATTTAATGTCCATATCTTCCTGTCGTTCACCGCCTCCATTGATGAACATCCGTTTCCATCCTTTTAAGATGGGCGCATAATCTGTCACATCAAAGACCCAGGTTTTTCCACCCATGCCTAAATCCAGATTGATTCCATAAGGAGTTACAAAGGAAACCAACTGAAAAGCAGATGGGAATTTTTGAAAATAATTCAGGTCTGTGATATTGATAGTTCCTGTTTGCCAGTTCATTACGGAATCTAACAAGTTACCATTATCTCCTTCATACACATAGGTATAACCCGCTTGATAATACCAATTCGTATCGAGTGGTTGAATACTATTGTTATTCACCACAAAACTATAAACGGTATTCGGGTAGTTTTGAACGGAATCTACATATAAAATATTTGAACTGGCCTGGGTATAAACACCTTGAACAAACGACAAAGCTGGTCGGTTATTGGTTTCGGTAAAATTTTTAAATACATCCTTTCCCAAAAAACGTCGCCACACCGGATACCCCTGAATAGCAGCAGATGATCCGGCTGCCGAAGCATCTGCTGTTGTCACTCCAGTCCCTTCATTCATGCGATAATAAGCTTTTAAATGGCTGTATTGCGGATGTGAGGCATTGATGGTTTGGTACATCCATGTTTGAATATCTGACTGACTGAGTTCGACATCCCACAAAGAAAATTCGTCCATATTGCCGTAATAATTTTCACCATAGGGCGCCTTACCTAAAATAAAATCAGTTACTTCAACCGGAATGGTTTTGCCGGTACCCGAATGCCATAAAACACCATTGAGATAAATATTCATGACACCGGTGGTGCTGTTTTTGGTATACACGTAATGATTCCACTGACCTTCAAATTCAGCCGGCAATGCCGCTTTATTAATCCGATCATAAGGTCCGCCCGAACCGCAATCCCAATAAATATTGGAATTCGACCAAGGCATATGAATATTCACCTGGCGATGATTTTGAGCATTGTAACCATAAACCACAGAATTATTGGCCGGTAAAATGTTCGGATTTCCATACGCCCAAAAAGCGATGGTAATTTGATCACTAAAATTATTGAATGCCGCATTACCCAATTGCATGAAATTACTTCCGATCATTTCGAAGTGATAATCATCTCCTTCGGAAACCAATCCCATATTGCTGCCTTGTACATCACTCAAGACGATTGATGGTGTGCCTGCCACAGGATTGGTAAAACTAAATTCAACAATGACATTATCCGTTCCATTCCAGTTAAACGGATTATAAAAAATCAGCTCATTGCTCCCATTCACTAACGTTGTATTATAGAAATAAACTTCAGTAAACCCATTGATATCGGGCGCAGAGGCCTGCAATGCATTATTGGTGCTATGTTTCATCCGAACCTTTAGTTGGTACAAAATAGAGCCAGCATTGCTCACCTGCACTTTGATGCTTGAAATATTTCCGGCACTCAAACCAGCGGTACTTAATTCGGCAGCCGTATAGAGATATTGTGATTTTAAGGTTTGATGCGCTGCATTAAATGGCGCTGATGTGGTGCTGGCTCCGGTACCGATATTTCCAATGGTTTCGCTGATGGTAGAAGTGTTTACCACATGATGTTGCTGATACCGATAATAGGTAAATGTTGGATTGATGAGATAATTGTAGGTAGAGGCACTCGATCCGGTAATGATGTGTGAAGGATGTTTGGCCTTTGATGAATCCGTTTTGGTGGAATCCATGATATAGGTATTACAGGTATAATCCCATTCGCCGCAACCGATATTGGTTTGTCCGGATACAGCAGGTGAAACCAGCCCATTTTTACATCGCATATTGTAAAGCATGTAAATTTTTTCGAAACTCACCCCGGGCAGATCAGGAAACAGAATCATGCTATCTCTACTGTATTGCGTTTGGGTATAATTGAATGTTGAAGTGATGATGGTATCACCGGGAACTTGTGCCCAAGAAATTAATGCGGAACAAGCCAGGAATAGGCTGAGTAATGTTTTTTTCACTTTTGTGATTTTTACCAAAAATAGGTTTATCTGGGTGGAAATGTAAAAATTAAGCGGAATAATTCCTCGCTGATGCGGTGATGAAAGACGAAAGGAAAGTACTCCCTAAATCGCTTGTGTTAGAATATAGCTTTTCTGGTGTACGTTTAGCATGGTTTATACAAACAGTGATATCGAAGTGTGATACCATTCGGATGAACTTGAGGAATCATGTCATATGAACAAGCAAAAAATATCGATCATCTAAAGCGAGATTTTCTCATTCCTGTAAAATCTGTTTCAAATTATTTCTCACAAAACCATTACCGCGTAAAGCGGAATATTCGACATCCAATCTTGTGAGCGATATCTACTCATGGATGTTCTGATTGCCCGCTGAGTATTGAACGTATCTTCGAACACCTTTAAACTTTTTGATTTCAAATTTTCTTCAGCTTTCACCTCTATTGGAATAATGGCCTGATCATCTTGTATGAGAAAATCTATTTCGGCACTTGCATTTGGAGCAGACCAATAATAAACTTCCTTGCGAACAAAGAGTTGCTGACAGACATATTGTTCTGAAAATGCTCCTTTAAATTCCGTCAATACTTGGTTATGATTCAGTAAAATTTGCTCGCTCAATTCTGCCATCGCATTCAACAAACCAATATCTAATAAATACAACTTAAACACGTCCATTGCGGCATACGACTTTAAAGGAATAGCCGGCTTACTCACTCTCATACACTTAATCAATAATCCTGCATGAATCAACCAATTGATAGCGGTTTCAAATTCCTTACCTCGTGCCCCTTTCTTTAATTGTCCGTAGATAAATTTTTTGTTCTCTTTCGCCAATTGACCTAGAATTGAACGCCACACCAATCTTATTTTGCGAACGAGTTCTATGGGCGCATATTTTGCAAAGTCATTTTCATAACCCTGAATGATGTTATTCTGAATGACTCTCACCTGCTTCAAATCCTTGGTTTCCAGATAGCATTTAACCGCCTCGGGCATGCCTCCCGTGAAGTAATAAATCCTTAAATATTGACTCAACTTATCATGGAATGGCTCAATCACTGACCATTTTTTTTCCTGGATGGCTTGCAATAGTTTTATTTCATTGGAGTTCTTTAAAAATTCTTCAAAACTCAAGGGAAATAGATTTAAGAAATCTACTTTCCCAACCGGAAAAGTACTTTCTTTTTGTAGAGAAACTCCAAGCAAGGAGCCCGCTGCCATCACAAAATATTCGGGTGCATTCTCATAGAAGTATTTCAGGGCAGTTAAACCTTTCTCCGCCTCTTGAATTTCATCCAAGATGATCAGCGTGTTTTGTGGATCAATTTGCATACCGGTTTCAATTTCAAATACGGTGAGAATTCGAGGTATGTCAAAATCATCCTGAAATAATTTTCTTAAACGAATGCTGCTTTCGAAGTTGATATAAACGGTTTGTTTAAAATACGTTTGTCCAAAGAATTTCATAATCCATGTTTTACCAACCTGCCGCGCACCTTGTATGATGAGGGGCTTTCTTGGTTTTCTATTTTGCCAATTAAGCAGCTCAGTGGTTATGCTCCTTTCCATTAATCATAAATTTCATCAAAATTATTATTTTCCTTCATATTTATGTCATTTAAATCACTTTTTCGTACGAATAAATGTATTTAATAACACTTTTTAATACGAATAAATGTAAAACTTGCTCATTTCATGCTCATTTTTATAGAAAAAAGGCCGGACAACCCTGCCCGGCCTTTCTTGATTTATCAAACTAAGATTTAGTTCATTTTACGACGAATACCATCAGGGATTCCCGATTGATGTAAGAGAATCGCAATCGTTTTATATCTAAAAAATGCTTTGGAAACATACAGGTAACCTTTGTAATCGTTGGCATCACCCCAACTATTCTTCACCATATAATATTCTTTGCCCGTTTGATCCTTAGCCAAACCAACGATATGCATTCCGTGATCATCAGTAGTGGTATAATTATCAAACGCATCTTCACGGTATTGTGGCGTAATATCTCTTTCAGCTTTCGGGCCATCAAACATGAGTTTAACTTCCTCCGCACTCATATCTTCTAATTCCTTTTCCGGAACGATAGCCACTCCATTTTTCCAGGAAAAGTATTTCTCACTCACATCCGTTGCCCAGGCTACTGTTTGCCCGTTTTCCAAAGCATGATCCACAATATTTTCCAGTTCATCCAAAGGCACATTCATAACACTTTGTAAGCTCCAGTTATCCGGCACCATCAAAAAGGTCGATTCATAAAAAGGTGTATATAAGAAAGAGCCAATTTCCAGATATTCGTCTGTCTTAATTCCAACTACTTCATCAGCGAAAGAACGCGGCGTGTATTCCTTGCCGTTGTATTTGAAGGTCTCCGGTACTTTACCTAAATAAGCATCCAATGCTGCAGTAAATGCCGGCAACCAGTTTTTCGTGAGTTTGCCATTTTTATTTTCTACAATCCCTTTCAAGAAGCCCTCCAAAGCAGCCTGCATTTCACCAAATTTATTTTTCGTAGTTCCATAATTCAAACCGGTATACGCCTCATATGGCATAGCCCCATATTTTTTATAAATCTGAACCACATCATGTAATTCGGCCCCATCGCCCCAACCAATCGCGCCATGCATGCGTACATAGTTTTTGGCTCTTTCGATATAGGCACAACGGGCAGTATAGATTTCGGAAATATCTACGAACTCTTTGCCCTGTCTCATCATTTCACTTTCTAAATACGAATTACCGGAATAACTCCAACATGTGCCTGAGCTTCCTTGGTTTTTTACCGGACTATCTTCAAGGTCAATGATGGTGGTGAATTTAAATTTTTTAGCGCTGTCAGAAGCATTCGCCTTCAGCGAATTCACTAAATTATCTTGCGCTGCGGCATTCAGAACAAATGCAATGCATAAAAAGGATAAAACTATTTTTCTCATGGAACGAAAATAATACCCTTGCTTCGTTTTGGGAAATAAAATGGATGAATGGTTGAAAAAGGGTTGATGGAAGAGTGTTTAATTGTATCTTACTGAAAAGTCTTTACTACCTCAGTCGACTATTGAAAATAAATTAAAAGATCAAAATCGATTGATAAATGATTATTCCGAAAGATAAAGCCGATATAGCGGCATCATTTAACAAATCCAATTTTTCCGTGGAAAAGCTAATAGTATACACAGATATTATCGACATATTTAAAAATTAGAAATTTGTAATCTTTTGAGTGAACTCTCTGCCGGCAATTTTGATTTTTAAAATATACATACCCAAGGGCGCATCATATTGAATGGTTCTCTTTTGTTGAGTCGATTTTTTTTGCTCGTAAATTTTCTCTCCTAATAAGTTAAAGATTTCCAATGTGGCCGATTGAACAATATGGTCAAATTGAATAGAAAATTCACCATGCGAAGGATTAGGATAAACAGCAAAATTGCATGAAGACGAGTTTTCATTACCGGTAGGAAACACCAAAGGAACAAAAACCGAGTTATGCAATTGGCACAAGTTAGCATCCGTGATGGTAACATAATACATACCTGAAGATAAATTGGCGATAGAGTCTGAAATTGAACTGTTGCTCCAGAAAAAAGTGTAAGGTGGCGTTCCACCAGAAGCGATGCATTTTGCCGAGCCATTGCCAGTACCATTGTCTGAGTAAGCTAAAGTTGAAGAAAGAATAGAACTGGGTGACGAAATAGTTAGAGTGGTATCAGTTATACAATTATTACTATCTGCAATAACAAAACTATAAATTCCAGTAGGACATGAAAACGAACCAATACCAGTGTAAGGCATTGTTCCACCATTTGCAGTTACTTGAATAGCAGCCGAGTCGCCATTGCATAAAATAGGGTTTGTGATTGTAGCAATTCATGTAAGTAATGGAGGAGAATAGACGTACAGGCTGTCTGCGTAAATACAGAAAAACAGTCACTTGTGAATTATC
>DAIRSC010000069.1:0-10172 GCA_036804585.1 Chitinophagaceae bacterium | reverse complement strand
ATTACTCCATCATGTACTGGAATCAACTATTTTCACGTTAATCAGCAGACCCTACTTAAAAATTCAAAAAGTCTTGAACTTTTTTGCCAAATGACTTTTGCAATGGTCTCGATTCAATTTGGAAAAAAGAACGACAGAATTCCTAACTTTGTACACTGAATGCTTTAAAATATGAAGGGAAAAGTGAGTATAATAGGCGGTTCCGGCTTTATAGGTGAAAACCTTCATCATGCCTTACAATCCGAGTATGAAGTCTGTAATATCGACAAAAATCAATCTTCCTCTTTTTCTACGGACATTGCAGATGTCAGAAACATCAGTGAACTGAATGCCGCCATTCAAAATCCGGATTGGATTGTTTTGTTGGCCGCTGAACATAAAGATAATGTCTCACCCTTTTCACTATATTATGATGTAAACGTAAAAGGTACAGAAAACGTGCTGAATCTAATGCGCGAAAAAAACATTCGAAAAATTGTTTTTACAAGTACCGTGGCGGTTTACGGACTCAATAAAACCAATCCAGATGAGAATTTTCCGACTGAACCATTTAACGACTACGGAAAAAGTAAATTACAGGCCGAAGAATTATTGCGCGCCTGGTACAATGAAGCACCACAAGATCGTACTTTGATTATTGTAAGGCCCACAGTGGTATTCGGACCCAAAAACAAAGGCAATGTATATAACCTCCTTCAACAAATTTTATCAGGCAAATTTTTAATGATTGGCAACGGTGAAAATAAAAAGTCCATGGCCTATGTAGGAAATTTAGTATCCTTTATTCACTTTAGTATGAATGAAACGAAAGGCACTGGTTATCAGTTATTCAATTATGCAGACAAACCGGATTTAACGACTAACCAATTGGTAAAAATCATTTCCCAATTAAGCGGAACAAAACTGAGTCAGTTGCGAATACCTTATTTTGTTGGATATTTAGCTGGTTTAACCTTTGATATGATGTCGAAAATAACAGGTAAGGAAATGGCGATTAGTTCCATCCGAATCAAGAAATTCTGTGCAACTACCCAATACTCCAATAAAAAAGTCGAGGAATTCAACTTTAAAGCACCAATGACCCTTCAAGAAGGATTAAACCAAACAATCAAATCATTATTATAGTTTCTCAAAATGAATATTTTACTCACCGGTGGAGCCGGTTTTATTGGCAGCAATCTTTTGAAGGCATTTGTTCATGATGATCGGATAAGTTTAGTCCGCGTAATCGATAATTTTAGTACCGGATTCCGAGAAAATATTCAGGCTTTTTTAGATCATCCCAAATTTCAACTCCTGGAAGGCGATATCACGGATTACCCCACCTGTGAAAAGGCCATGCGGGGCATTGATCTGCTTTCACATCAGGCCGCCTTGGGTTCTGTTCCACGCAGTATTGCTGATCCCGTCAAAACGAATGCCAATAACGTTACCGGTACCATTCATCTTTTTACCGCCGCAAAAAATGCCGGTGTTAAACGTATTGTTTATGCCGCTTCCTCTTCAACATACGGCGACAGCCCTTCTTTACCCAAAGTGGAGGATGTGATCGGCAAACCTTTGTCGCCTTATGCAGTAAGTAAATATGTGATGGAACTTTATGCCGACGTTTTTACAAAAACCTATGATATGCAGTTCATTGGTTTGCGTTATTTTAATGTCTTCGGTCCGCAACAAAGCCCGTAAGGAGCCTATGCAGCCGTTATCCCTTTATTCATGGAGGCGGTGCTTCGTCATGAAGCGCCCACGATCAATGGGGAGGGCAGCTATAGCCGCGATTTTACCTATGTCGATAATGTTGTGGATGCCAATTTAAAAGCCCTATTTACGGAAAATCCGAAAGCGATAAATCAGATATATAATATTGCCTTTGGTAGTAGTACCACTTTGCTGTCATTATTTGAAATGATTCGAACGATTGCCGGCTCAGATCTACAGCCTCATTTTGGTCCTTTTCGACAGGGGGATATTCCTCATAGCCTGGCTAATATTGACAAAGCCAGATCCTTGTTAGGTTATAAACCGAATATTTCTTTGGCCGAAGGATTACGTCTGGCGTATGATTGGTATAAAAACTTTCGTGAACAGTAGGCTTCATTCCCTCGATTACTTCAATTGATTTTTAATCCATTCTGCCTTTTTCTGCCCCACCACCTCTGCTAATTCCTCGAAGCCGGCTGCCTTTACTCCTCTGACAGATTTAAATTTTTTCAAGAGTAATACAGCCGTTGCTTCACCAATGCCCGGAATATTGGTTAACTCGTTTTTGATTGTGCCTTTGCTCCGGGTTTTTCGGTGAAATGTAATTCCGAACCGATGCACCTCATCACGTACCCGACGCAGAAATAACAAACTCGAACTGTCATACTCCAACTTCAACGAAACAGAATCGCCGGGATAAAAAATCTCTTCAATGTTTTTAGCCAATCCAACAACGGTTACTTTTCCTCTTAGCTGAAGCGCATCAATACTTTCCATCGCTGAACTCAATTGGCCCTTTCCTCCATCGATGATAATCAATTGTGGGATTTCCCGATTTTCATCCAACAAACGTTTATAACGGCGATAAACGATTTCTTTCATGCTGGCAAAATCATTTATACCTTCCACTGTTTTGATATGAAAATGACGATAATTTTTTTTATCCGCCAGACCGATTCTAAAACAAACAATTGCCGCAACCGGAAAGGCTCCCTGAAAATTACTGTTATCAAAACACTCGATATGAACCGGTAATTCTTTAAGCCTCAGATCTTTTTGTAATTGCCCCAAAAGCTGTAATTGAGACTTTGCATCCGGTACCGCCAGATGAAGGGCTTTTTGTCGGCGATACTCTTTCATCCCCCATTCGGCATTTTGTACCGATAAATCGAGTAGCTTTTTTTTATCCCCCCCACGAGGCACTGTTACGTTCAGAGGCTTCAGGCCCTCGAGAGCAAGGGGCAATACAATTTCGCGTGAACTGCTTCCAAATTGCGTTCGCATTTGCCCGATTGCAAAAGCCAGTATTTCTTCTTCTGTTTCGTCGAGTTTTTTCTCCACCGTTCTGGTAAGGGTGTGAATAATCGAACCCTGAACGACTACCATATAATTCACGATAGCTACTGAATCGGCCGATAAAATGGAACAAACATCCAGATCATCGAGTTTGCTACTCACAACCACCGAACGACTTTGATAATTGCGTATAAATTCTAAACGCTTTTTAATGAGTTCCGCCTGCTCAAACTCCATGCGGTTCGCATGATTCATCATCTCCTGTTTATAATAACGCGTAATTTCACCGAGTTTGCCTTTAAAAATTTCTCGGACTTGTTGAACCTGCCAATCATAGTCGGTTGTAGATTGTCGTCCTGCACATGGGGCTTTACAATTCCCAATATGGTATTCCAGACAAGGTTTGTACTTCCCCTTTTGAATTTGTTTTTCGGAAAGGTTCAGGTTACAGGTACGAAAGGGAAGGGTTTGTTTAATCAATTCCAATAATGCCCTAACCTGATCTACCGAAGTAAAAGGACCCAGATACTCCGAACCATCACGTAAAACTCTCCGGGTTAAAAATATTCGGGGAAATGCCTCGTTTTTGATCACTAAATGCGGATACGTTTTATCATCCTTCAGGGCCATATTATACCTGGGCTGGTATTGTTTGATGAGGGAGTTCTCCAATAAAAAAGCATCCTGCTCCGAATCCACAACCGTAAAACGAATTTCAGCTATTTCTTCAACCAATCTTTTGGTTTTAAAACGATCTGCTTCCTTATAAAAATACGACGAAATTCTTTTTTTAAGATTCTTGGCCTTGCATACATAAATGACTTTTCCAGCATGATCAAAATACTGATAGATGCCCGGTGTTTGTGGCAAAGATGGTAAAATTTCGGAAAAGGCCTCTTTAGTCATTCAAGCGAAATTAGGTCAATGTCAGGCCCTTGCAAAAGCCATTTGGTAAAAATGTTTAAAGCCTCCACCCGGATAGCCTTTTTTATGGATGCTCAGAGCCCTACAGAATCCAACAGTTTTAGACAAGCCCCAAGTTGAAAATTGGGCTATCTTTACACTTCATCTCATTGTAAATTAAAATGTCTCTTATGAAATTTAAAACCCTCTTTAGTGTGGCATCCCTGGCTTTATTGGCGGCATGTAACACGCAACCATCCGGACAGGAAAAGGCGTCTGACAAAAATGCTTCGTCCTTTAATGTATTTGCCGAATCGTTTGCTGATTTGCAGGTACTTCGATACGAAGTGCCCGGCTTTGAAGAATTAAGTGCCAAAGAAAAAGAATTAGCCTATTATCTGTATGAAGCTGCCATGTGTGGACGCGATATCATTTACGATCAAAAAAGTAAGCACGGTCTAACTTTGCGTAAAACCCTGGAAGCGATGTACGCCAAAGGAGGTGAGGGGGATGATTGGAAAAAATTTACAGATTATTGTGGTCGGTTTTGGTTCAGCAATGGCAACCATCATCATTATGGCAACGAAAAATTTATTCCTGAGTGCAGTGCCGAATATTTTAAGTCATTACTGATGCAGTGCGACCCGAAAAGTTTACCCCTCGATGGCAACGAAGATATTGCCGCTTTCTGGACAAGGGTTCAGCCTTTGTTTTATGATTTAAACGTAGAACCAAAATGTGTTGATCAGCGCCCGAATATCGATAACGTACAAGCATCATCGAATAACTTTTACGAAGGTGTGACTCAGGCTGAAGTTGAAGCTTTTTATAATAAAATGCCTACATCCGGACAAGCGCCTAGCTGGGGACTCAATAGCAAGGTGATGAAAGAAAATGGGGTAGTGGTTGAAAAAGTTTGGAAAAGCGGAGGTATGTATGGAGCAGCCATCGATAAAATTATTTATTGGTTGGGTAAGGCCTCAACGGTAGCTGAAAATGATAAACAGAAAAAATGGATCGATTTGTTGATTGCTTATCTGCAAACCGGTGATTTGAAAAAATTTGATGAATATAGCATCGCATGGGTTCAGGATACTGAGAGTAAAATTGATGGTATCAATGGTTTTATTGAAGTGTATTTAGATGCGATTGGTAAGAAAGGCAGTTATGAATCGTATGTGAGCATCCGCGATATGGACGCCACCAAACGACTGGAAGCCATTGCCAAAGAAGCGCAGTGGTTTGAGGACCAATCGCCACTCATGCCAGAACATAAAAAGAAAGAAGTAAAAGGAATCATTGCCAAAGCCATTCATGTGATTGGTGAAAGTGGTGATTTGGCGCCAACTACCGCCATTGGAATTAATTTGCCGAATGCCGATTGGATACGCAGAGATCATGGTAGTAAATCCGTATCACTGAGTAATATCATCCATAGTTATAACATCGCGTCGGCGCAAAAAGGAACCCTGGATGAATTTGGTTTGAATGATGAAGTGAAGAATCGTATCAAACAACATGGTAATCTGGCTTCGGATTTACATACAGATATGCATGAGTGTATCGGACATGCAAGCGGACAAATTAACCCCGGGGTGGAAACCACCGATAAAACCCTGAAGAATTATGCATCCTGCCTAGAAGAAGCCCGTGCCGACTTGGTGGCCTTGTATTATATTCTCGATCAAAAACTGATTGATATTGGCGTGATGAATACCTTGGAAGTCGGTAAAGCTGAATATGATGGATATATCATGAATGGCTTAATGACCCAACTCACACGAATCAAACTCGGTGATGATATTGAAGAAGCGCACATGCGAAACCGACAACTCAATGCCAAATGGGCTTATGAAATGGGTAAAAAAGACAGTGTGATTGAATTTGTAAAAAGAGATGGAAAAACGTTTGTTCAAATTAACGATTACAACAAATTGCGCGACTTGTTTGGGCAATTGCTACGCGAAATTCAACGAATTAAAAGTGAAGGCGATTTCAAAGCCGGCCAGGCACTTGTTGAAAATTATGGCGTAAAAGTAGATCAGGCACTACACAAAGAAGTACTCGATCGTTATAACAAATTAGGCATTAAACCTTATCGCGGATTTATTCAACCCAAACTGGTAGCGGTGATGGATGGTGAAAAAGTAAAAGATGTAAAAATCGAATATCCCGAATCGTTTTTTGCGCAAATGATAGAATTTGGTAGAAATTATGCGTATCTGCCGGTTAAAAATTAAGGCCCTATTTGACAAGATCAGTTTAAAAAATGAGTAAAGAAGAAGGATGAAACACAGCGGAAGATTATTGGCTGAACTCAGACAAGAAGCCATAGCAACAAGAAAAATTTTAGAACGAGTTCCATTTGATCAATTGGATTTCAAGCCCCACGAAAAATCGATGAGCTTGGGTCGATTAGCGACTCACGTTGCAGAAATTTATGGTTGGTGGAAAGAATGTTTGGTGAATGATGTGCTGGATTTTGCTGCGGGCGATTTTACACCACGCATCTGCCAAAGCAGTGAAGAATTGTTGGGTTTGTTTGAAGATTTACTCCAGAAGGGAGAAGTGATTCTAACAGAAGTAGACGAAAACGAATTCGAAAAAATGTGGACTATGCGGCAGGGAGACACTGTGTTTTTTAGTTTGCCGAAACATGAAGTCGTGCGCACGTGGTGCATGAATCATTTATACCACCACCGCGCGCAATTGGGGGTTTATTTGCGGCTTTTGGAGGTGACTTTACCTAGCGTGTATGGACCTAGCGCAGATGAATAAGGTAAATAGGACTTCAAAAAAGATCCAAAAATCCGACTTGTGTTTCAGGTCGGATTTTTTTATTGCTGCGACAATGCAAAAGGGCCAGGGATGGCAGCAAGGTACCCCACAGCGACAAAGGAGCGAGGAGTACCGCGAACAGCCCGATGACGCCACGAAGAAATACCCCTGATTGAATCGACAAATTTCAAGTGGCGGCAGGCCCCTGGTGGAATTGAAATCGATGCATTGAATATGCAGAATAATCAGGGTTATCCTGATTAAAAATACTTTCGCAAAATCCGGCAGAGCCAATCGAAACATTTTTGAAGTCCGGGATATCGGATTTTATCCGGCGTATCCATTGCAGAATGATAGTCGCCGTGTATCCCCGTGGTGATGGAACAGGAGGAAATACCGCGTTGTAAGAAGGCCCTCGTATCTAATTGTTGTAATTTGTTCGTATCGCCAAGTATGATTTGCAAAATACTATCCTTGAAGAGTGAAGGCGGGTAAGCTTTTTGGTAAACATTTAAAACATTGTTTGTCATACGGCCCACCATATCCACATTCATGATGGCTTTGATGCGATAGCGTTGAAGCACCCAAGGGGCAAAAGCTGAAGACCCATATAGCCCTTGCTCGTGTGCGCCCCAAAAAACGATCATCCAGTTATAGGGGCTCTTTTTAAATTGACGATATTGTTTAATGAGTGCCAAAACAAGTGCCACTCCGGAGGCATTGTCATCGGCACCGGGATGATATCCTTTAAATCGGATGTCGTTTGACTTCAGCAGACTGACACCCAAGTGATCATAATGAGCGGCAATGAGCAAGGTGCTGTCTCTACCGCGGTTGATAAAAGTATACAGGTTGGCAGATGGACATAATTTATTGGAATCTGCATCGTGGTATTGAAAACTTTGTTGGTATGGGCGTAAGCCGCAAGAACGAATTTGTTGACTCAAATACTCAATAACTTTTTGTTGCGCTTTGCCACCTGGTGGTCGTCCTTGAAAAGAACTGTCGCAGAGTGTTTGTATGACTTTTTTCAAATAAAAAGTATCTGCTTGTGGTTGTGCAAGCGAAACAAGAGGGAAGAGCATGCTGAACAAAAGGACGATGCGCATAAAAAAACCGGAGCCTGATTGGCTCCGGTAAAGATAAATGCTAAAAAATATCTTGCCTGGGATTATTCCTGTGTACCTTCTGGTTTTGGAGCAGGTGAAGTAGAAGCCGGAGCTACACCAAATTTGATATTTTTGGTTTGTCCGTCCCACCACATACCTTGTCCGCTACCATCTTTTTTGCTATCGTCGTACATGACTTGTTGCAAATTGGTATCAAATTGATTGGAGAGAACTTCCTGAGGAATCGTTGATTCAGGATGATTATCGATACGATCGCCTACGCTAATCCAGGAAATAGATACATTGCTGGTACCGCCGTTGAGTTCTTTTACGGTAAACCCATTTTTATCTACGCTGGCGATATAAAGGCCATTACACAAACCCATTGCTGAAACTGTTACAACCGGAATATCGGCGAGTAAGCTGCTGTAGTTATTATCGAATGGAATAAATACAGAACCATTCACGAGGGTTGCTTTTCCTTTTTTATAGATGGTTAACTCGGTAGAAGTTACAGAGTAGGCAGCTACTTTTTCGTTGCCATTATCGACCAATTCAATTTGTTTACCGGAAGTATATTCATCGCCTAAATTATAAGAAGCGAATAACTCACCACTGTTCATTTGTCCGATGACTTTACCCTTAGAGATACTACCCACCATGTTTCCAAAGAAACCGCCACCGATACCGGCCACTTCGTTAGAAGGCAGGAAACCGCCACCACTGGCATAAGCTGAAGAGCCGTACACGCCATAGTTCAGGGACCCGGAAGAGCGATAGCCCAATGATCCCCAATAAGATCCAAAAACTTGTGCTCCTAATACGCCTCCTGTGCGTGTATAGTCATTATAATTATGTCCTCCAATACCGAAGGTGTACGCATCACCCCAAAAATTGAATCCTTCTGTAGCGGTGTTGCAAGTATTTTGCGAATAGCCTGTTCCATCATTTTGGACATTTCGGTCGCGGTAACCAAACAAAGAATGTTGGCCATCCCCATTTGAGGTAATTTGTTCGCGATAGACATAAAGCTGAGAGGCACTTGACGGGGTTGTATTTCCGCAAGAAACAGAGGTTCCATTATCGCGGAACAAAGAGTTCACCAAAGAAGTACCACCTGTGGCAAACTTTGGTAAATAGTCGTTGGTGCCCACTGAGGAAGTGATGGCCGATGTGGCAGGAGCGGCCCAACTTGCATTTCCGGATGCATCTGAGGTTAGCACTAAACCATTGCCAGCACCATTGGTCATAGTTAAGTTGTTTGTGAACACATTAGACCATTTATTGGAAAAGACTCCTAATGACATGGTATTATCTGAACCGGGTACAACAAAGTTTTCACCATCTCCACCTATGACTAATCGGCTATTTTCCGGGCCCGAACCATCTAATTGCGTATAAAATTCAGTTGTTCCAATGAACCCGGTTCGCATATTCATTGAATAGTATCCACCTGTTCCTCTATTCAATTGAATTGAACTGGTTCCTGCGTCACTTTGTATAATCATTTGGGTATTGGGTGTACCCGAATTGACCCATAAGGTATCTCTTAAAATAGTTTTACCGGAAACATCCAACCTTTGCTGCGGATTGGTATTCCCTATTCCAACATTTCCGTCGGTATGAATAGTAAGCAAATCAGCTGTACCAGCCACAGGCCCATGAGAAATTCTCAAGGTATTGTCATTATTATTTTTCATATGAAAAAAAGCTGCTCCATTACTTGGTAACATGGTTAATGTTCCTTCTGTAGTTGCATTATCTCCTGTGGTAATCGTTCCGTTAACATGGAATTTAGATCCAGGAGCGGCCACGCCAACTCCTACATCGCCGGTTGAAGTAACTGTCATTCGAGGGGTGTTGTTGGTCCCAAAGGTCAAATTTGCATTTTCACGATTCGTGATACTCGCATCATTTCCTGTATTGCGGATATCCAATCCGTCCGTTGCTGTGTGGCCGGTGGTATTATTGGTTAAACATACATCCATAGTCGTTCCATCAGTATTGTTCATGTGTACACGACCTACCGGGGCGCTATTTCCACCTATGCCTACATTCTCCGTGGTGAAGTCGGCATGGAATTTTAATTTGCTCGTACCCCCTTTGAACAAACTGATACCAGCATTACCCGCAGTGCTGATTAAAAAACGACCTAAACCATCGCCTGAAGCTAGACCGTTATTTCCGAATGCCAGTAAGTTGGCCAGTGGATACAAAGTCGTAATACCTGCATATCCTCCCGCATAGGTACTTCCGTATTTAGTAAAAGTAGAATAGTTACTTGCACCATCACTATACATGGTAAAACGACCAGCTCCGGTTGCACTTAAGTTTTGCATACGCATATGCTCCAATACACTCGCACTGTTTTGGTTGATATGGATT
>DAIRSC010000068.1:0-10399 GCA_036804585.1 Chitinophagaceae bacterium | reverse complement strand
GGGCTGGATGCCTTTGGGAACCGATTTCCCGGTAGAATCACCCGACCCTCTAAGAACATTTGTAGCCGCCGTATTTCGAAAAAATATTTCCGGAATTCCACAAGGCGGTTTCCAAATCATAGAGGCTTTGAGTCGTGAGGATGCTTTGAGGGGCATGACCATCTGGGCTGCCAAAGCCTCATTTGATGAGAAATACAGAGGCAGTTTAGAACAAGGGAAATGGGCTGATTTTGTTATTTTGGATACCGACTTAATGGAAGCACCTGAAAGGGATATTATGCAAACAAAAGTTTTGGCAACCTATCACAAGGGGCAGATCGTATTTCGAAAGTAAATCCTTTCAGCATTGATAGTATAACTTTTCCGGTTTACACTTTCGCCGATTATATTTGTCGTCTGCATGGATTCTTCACTATTTTTCTCAGGAAAAACCAAATTAGGCATTTTAGGAGGTGGACAGTTAGGCAAAATGCTCCTTGAATGCACCCGCCGCTGGGATATTTATACTAAAATTTTAGACCCCGACCCTCAGGCCCCTTGCCGTATCAGTTGCAATGAATTTGTTCAGGGGAGCTTATTGGATTATGATACGGTGATTCAATTCGGATTGGATTGTGATGTCATCACCATTGAAATTGAACATGTAAATGCAGAAGCTTTACAGACGCTTCAAAAAATGGGTAAAATTGTTCATCCTAATCCGGAGTCTCTCGCACTCATTCAAGACAAAGGTTTACAGAAAGCGTTTTACAAGAGTTTAAATCTACCCACATCTGATTTCGTACTTTATGAAAATAAAGCAGAAATATTATCAGCCATTCATAATGGTTTGATTAAATTTCCGTTTGTTCAAAAGAGCAGAAAAGCCGGATACGATGGAAAAGGTGTCGCATTGATAAAATCTGCCAACGACATTGCCTTATTGATGGATACTCCTTCAGTGATTGAAGACATGGTTTCCTTAAGTAATGAATTAGCCGTAATTGCGGTTCGAAACACTTCTGGTGAAATACGTTGTTTTGATGCAGTAAGTATGGATTTTCATCCGGATGCCAACCTCCTGGACCTTTTACTTTATCCTGCTCCTATTTCAAATATCATGCAACAGGAAGCCACTCAAATTGCTGAGCGATTGATTGAAAAATTGGATATCTGCGGATTATTGGCTGTTGAGTTTTTAGTGGATCAACAACAACAATTGTGGATCAACGAAGTTGCGCCGCGTCCGCACAATAGTGGACATCAAACCATCGAAAGTGCGCAAAGTTCGCAGTATGAGCAACATCTGCGCGGCATTTTAAATTTGCCTTTAGGCAGTACCCAACTCATTAGTCCTTCCGCCATGGCCAATCTTTTAGGCGAAGAATCCTTTCAGGGGCCAGTGCATTATGAAGGATTAACGGAATGTCTTTCCAAAGAAGGTGTTTACGTACATTTGTATGGTAAAATAACAACCAAGCCTTTCCGGAAAATGGGTCATGTGACTGTTACTCATCCCTCTCTGGATGAAGCCAAAAAAATTGCACAATGGGTCAAACAAACCATCAAAGTAAAAAGCCTTTCATAGGAATAATCATGGGTAGCGATACTGACTGGCCCGTGATGAAACAAGCTGCTGATTTTCTAGAAGAAATGAGTATCCCGTATGAAACGAGTATCGTGTCTGCCCATCGCACACCGCGTCGAATGTTTGAGTACGCCGAAAAAGCCCATCAGCGCGGCTTGCGCATCATCATCGCCGGTGCAGGCGGAGCAGCACATTTACCGGGCATGATTGCGAGTATCACGCCTTTACCGGTCATTGGAGTACCGGTTAAAAGCAGTAATTCTATGGATGGCTGGGATTCTGTTCTCTCCATACTTCAAATGCCCAACGGGGTTCCGGTTGCTACTGTTGCGTTGAATGCCGCCAAAAACGCTGGTATTTTAGCATTACAGATTTTGGGAACGCACGATAAAGTTTTGCAAAAGAAAGTAATGACTTATAAAAAGAAACTGGAGAATGAAGTGCTGAAAAAACTGAGCAATTTCCCACCTTCCAGGTAGTTTACGTTTTTTGAGGTTTCTTTTTGGCCGCCGGAAAAAGCACATTGTTTAAAATCAACCGATATCCCGGCGAATTGGGATGCAGACTTAAATCAGTTGGCGGATCACCCACCTGATGTTGATAATCCTCCGGATCATGTCCTCCGTAAAATGTCCAGGTACCCTTTCCTAAATCCCCGTGAATGTATCTGGCCTCACCGGCACCTTTATTTTCACCCATGACCAGGGTACTACTTTTTAATACCCGATTCACGAATGAAGTGGTTTGCCCCATGAAGCCTTTAATCGTAGTAGTATGATTTTGACATAACATAGATGGTACCGGATCAAACTTGTCCGAGAAAGAAAACAAGGTAAAATAATCTGCACTAAATGGGACTTTCCTAACCGTAGTCGCATCAATATCAGAATATTCGTATTCGTAAGGATTGGTCACCAATTTAAAATCCTTGAAGGCCAGACTGCGCTCATAATTGAGTTTGGATTGTGCGTCCGGATCTTGCTGATCATAATCATACATTTTTTCGCAAATATCCGTACCCTCCGCCGCCAAAGCAACATCATAACTATCGGTGGCGCTGCACATCGCAAAAAGATAGCCACCACCAATCACAAACTCACGAATTTTTTTGGCAACGGCTAACTTTAACTGACTTACTTTCTGAAAGCCATGCTTCTTGGCCATGGCCTCGTTTTTATTCATTTCTTCTATGTACCAAGCTGCCGTATGATATGCGGCATAAAACTTTCCGTATTGACCGGTAAAATCTTCATGATGCAAATGCAACCAATCGTATTGAACCAATTTATCTTCCAGCATTTCGGTATCATACAATTTCTCAAAAGGGATTTCCGCATAGGTCAGCACCATTGTAACAGCATCATCCCAGGGTTGTTTATTATCAGGTGTATAAACGGCAATTTTGGGTAATTTTTCAAGTCGCACCAAATCCATATTCGCATCAGGATCAGCCACCGCTTCCAGTATTTTTGTGTATTTGGCTTCCGGTAATACTTCATAAGATACACCCCGAATTTTGCACTCACTTTCAAGTTCTACATAATGATCAAATGCAAAACTGCCTCCCTGGTAATTCAACAACCAATCTACTTTTTGATTCTTCCCTAGGACATAATATGCAATACCATAAGCCTTCAGGTGGTTATTCTGATTTTCAACATCCATCGGAATAAAAATTTTGCTGGCAAAAAGTTGCTGCCCAACAAACAAACACCCCAGAAGTAATAAGTACGCAGTTTTCAAATTAAACCTGCCCATTTGTATGTATTTCATTTTAGTTAAATTCAAAAATAAGCGCGTCGGGTAGTACCCGCTGTTAAGTTAATTATAAAACTCCCCGTTGTAAAACATTTTAAATGCATTGAAGCCCACCTTGTATTGCAAAACATCATAGTCTAAACGCATCTCGTATAAACTCATAGTGGTGATATCATACATCCGACCTTTGCTAAACATTCGTAGGGTATTGGCTTTATTGATATATGCCATGGAGTTATAACCAATTTCCATTTTTTCGGGAAAGTAATTATCAACAACAGTTTGTTCCCCTTCATAAAACATTTTAAAAAATCCGTTCAGGTCACGGAAAGCGACTACACGGTCCGCAACGCGATACGGAGGTTCATAATATCCGATGGTAAATAAATTTCCATTGTAAAATATTTTGAAGTACCCGTCATTACTCTGAAAGGCCACAATATCGTCGCCCACCTGATAAGATTTGGGCGGAAAAGGATCCATGATATAAACATGTCCTTTATGGTAAATTTTAAAAATCTGATTGATATCGACATAACCCACCGTATTTCTACCTACTTTAAAATCGCGCACCGCCTGACTTTCAATCGCCTCGGATTCATTGTTATAAAACACCTTGAACTGGTTATTAAAATTGATATAAGCCCCAATATTATCTGAAACCTTTACCGTACTATCGAAGGTAAAATCATTATCCCGGATGTTTAAGAAAGTTTCCAATTCGGTGATTTTTCCGTTGTAATATCCATTAAATGTGGACTGGTTAATATCATAAAACAGCACCACACTATCCCCCATTGCAAATCGGTCGCAAAGTTTACTCAATAGCACCACGTCCTGACCATCTATCACCGAAATCATATTGGCACTTCGAAATAATACCAAATTGTCCGAAACACTGAACTGTGTCGTAAATAAATCATTGATGGTTGTAACGGCGCCATCGCGGTAGACTTTAAAATTTCGTGCATTGTCAAGATATGCTACTGCCCGACGACCAACTTTATAATCCACCGGTATCAACGGTTCAATCCGACTAACCGCCCCATTGTCAAAAATATAGAATTCCTGACGCACATTGGTATATGCTGAAAAAGGCTGTGCTATAACTTCGGGTAGCCCCATGAAGAGGATCCATAAAAAGACGAGTGCGATTTTCCTGAGCATATATTGTATTAAGATAATTGTAAATATCGTGATTTCCAAGCAAATGATTGACATCGGATTTGCGATAATAAAAAAATAAACGCTACCGGGCGCCCTGATTAAATCATTTTATTTCGTTTAATGAGATAGGAAAGCAGCACTTGTTCAAATCCCTGATTGATATCCGCATCTACGATATCGATGCCAAACTGCCCACATTTTAAGGACAATTCAGACCTGAAAGCCTTCATTTTACTGGTATATATTTCTTTCAGGCTATTGGAGTTCATCCGGATTTTTTCGCCACTTTCCATATCAATAAACTCATACGGTCGATTTTCAAAATCAAAATCCACCTCAAATTTTCCATCTTGTACATGAAAAAGGATCACCTCATGTTTATTATACTTCAGGTGTTTTAGAGCATCAAAAATTTCGTTGCTGTCCGAAACCCGGTCTAACATATCACTGAAAATAATCACCAAAGAGCGTTTATGAATGTTTTCGGCAATCTGATGCAATGCGTTCACAGCCTGGGTTGTTCGGTTTTCAATGTTTAACTGCAGGAGTTTTTCCAATTCGGCACCCAACATCTTGTGATGCACTAAATTGCTTTTACATTTACTATGAAAATAGACAGACTGGTCGAATAATGAAAGCCCAACCGCGTCCAATTGTTTTCGGAGTATTTTCTTGATGGAAGCCGCAGCCAGACAAGAAAATCTTAATTTATTCAGCGCAGCATCCTCCGGAAATAACATTGAACTGGAAGTATCAATCACAATCTGACATCTCAAATTGGTTTCCTCTTCATATTTTTTAACGAACAGCTTATCCGAGCGCCCATATACCTTCCAGTCAATATGTTTTAAATTATCTCCGGTGTTATAAAGCCTATGTTCTGCAAACTCTACCGAAAATCCATGAAATGGGCTTTTGTGTAAACCAATAATAAATCCCTCGACCACCTGACGGGCCAAAAATTCAAGGTTCTCTATTTGTCCTTCTAAAACCATTACTGAGATAGCAAATTTATTTTACTTTATGCTCCTAAAAAAATAAGATTGATTATATTTGACTTTATGTTTTTACATCTGAAACGATTGTTTCCCCTGATTATTGTCGGCTTAGTCGTGTTCATGACTTCCTGCACCCGCGAATATATCTGCCAATGTGTAGTAAAATACTCTGGGAATCCTCCCGGCTTACCGGATACAGCCACCCATGAATTCCTGATTAAAGACACTAAAAAGGAAGCTGCCAAAAAGTGCGAGGCCAACTCAAGCTCGGCAAATCAGGATAACATCACTATGGAAGAAACCTGCCGACTTTATTAAAACGATGCCGTCCCTGAGGACCTCCTATCCGTAAAATCCCACTTTATGCTGAAAATTGTATTTCTATCCATGCTGGTCGGAATGTTTAATAGCATTTGTCTGGCTCAATATCCCGGAGATGCTGCCTGCCGTCAAAATCCGCTCTGGGTTAAAATGATGAATCAGGAAGGCGTGATATTTACGGATGCCGTTCAAGCATTTGAAATCTACTATTCGGTTCATCCAAAACCACAAACAGAAAATGAGCGCTTTCGTTCTTACCAACCGCAACAAATAAAAGTTCAACGCGACACTCTCGCCTTTGAATACAAAAAATTCATGCGCTGGCAACAAAAAATGAAAGCCTTTGTGAAGCCTGATGGGCGCGTGATGAACAGCGATGAGAGACTCGCTCTTTGGCAGGAACAACTCAAATTACGCAAATAAGCGCTTTTGATTCACCCATTTATTCATCGCATTTTTATGAAAAATATTTTAATACTGGCTTTTTTTCTTGGGACCATTTTAAGCACCCATGCACAAAGTTCCGGCTGGCTATTTACAGGACCTAAACAATTTCCAACAAATATTTCAGGTCAAATTAACGGTATCGGGCGAGTCTGTCAGATTAAATTCGATCCGAATAATACCAATACCTTATATGCCTGCAGTGCATCAGGTGGATTATGGATATCTACGAATAATTCGCAAAGCTGGAAACCAATGGGGACTGATTTGCTGCCACAAATGAATACCTCCAGCGTTTGCATTGATTTTACCAATTCAAATATCATTTACCTTAGTTCCGGCGATCCCAATTACTATAGCACCGATTTTGGAATTTGGAAAAGCACAGATGGTGGACAAAGCTGGAATTTGGCAAACACCGGCATCGGAAATCGAATGGCTTTAGAATTACTCATGGACCCCTTGGATCATCTTAGCTTAATAGCCGCAACCAACAACGGTATTTGGAAAACAAGTGATGGAGGTAATACCTGGAGTGAAAAATTGGCCGGCAATAATTTTACAGATATGAAATGGATGCCTTTGGCCGGCAGTTCGATTGTTTATGCTTCAAGTACCAATAAATTTTTCAGAAGTACAGACCGAGGGAATACCTGGAGCGAAATCACCACGGGGTTCAGCAATTTATTACAACAAGGTACCCGCTTAGCAGTGAGCCCCGCCAATCCTGCTTTCGTTTATGTTGGTTCCGTTTATGATGAAGGCACTATTTTTTTAAGCACCGATTCCGGAACAACTTTCTCTATTCGTTATCATGATCCGAACCGCAGTTTAACGGGATATGATACGACCGGAGGCGGACAGGGGAATTATAATTTCTGTATCGAAGCGGATCCACTCAATCCCAATCAATTGTACCTCGCCTCGCACAATGTGTGGCGCAGTGATGACTCTGGTTTTACATGGACAAAACTCACTAACTGGTGGCAAACCGTGCATACCGATATGCATGATTGGGAATTTCACCCTTCTAACCCCAATCAACTATTTCAAGCCAATGACGGGGGCGTTTGGATGACGCTGGATTCAGGTGTAAATTGGGTACAAACCAGCGATAGCCTAAGCGCTACGGAAAACTATCATGCCGCAGCAAGTCCTTTGTTTGCAAGGCTCATCAGTACCGGAACTCAAGACAATGGCGAATTGGTTTATATGGGGAATGAATGGAAAACGAATCGCGGTGGAGACTGGACTACCAGAATGATGATGGATTATTCGCCTCAAAAATTTGTTTACTATTTTGATGATTTGGAACGTCGTCCACTGCCATCCGGGAGTGGCAATACATACAATCTTCCGATTGGGGTAAACACAACAAATATTAAGCATGCTTTCAATAGCAATCCTGAAATTGCTTTTGTAGCCGGAAATTCTGTCTGGCGTACTAACAATCTTCTCGCTCAAAATCCACTCTGGACTCAAATCATCACAGGCACAACAACCATACGGGCTATAGCCAGCGCCGAAAAATATCCGCATTTACTCGCCTACAGCGCTGCGAATAAAATTTACATCAGTCATGATGCATTGAGCCCGAGTCCAACTTTTGTAAATTTTACATTGCCGGTGTCAGGAAATGCATCGGATATCGTTATCTCTTCGGCTGATACGATGAATATGTATATCATCATTGGCAACAAGGTTTATCGCTCGAACAATGGTGGACAAACATTCATAGACTACTCCAATCAATTGCCCAGTGTCCCCCAAATGAAACTCCATTTAGACGATTACAGCACGAATCAAAGTCTTTATGTGGGTAACAGCATGGGGGTCTTTCATACAGATACGACCTTGGGCGCATGGAATGCATACAACAACGGCCTTCCAACTATAGCGTCTATTGAAGACTTTATGTATTTCAATGATGGTGGCGACGATGCCCGACTTTTTATCACCTATTATGGGCGCGGCACCTGGGAACAAAAATTGGAAAATTCACATAGCTGCCCAACGCCGAGCATCACATCTCACCAGTGGATGGGAAATCAATATCAAATTCAGTGGAGTGGCTCTGGAATGAGTTTTGATATCCAATACCGCCCGGAAGCTGCAATGTATTGGAACACTGTAAGTAGCACCGGAAATATTTTTCAGTTTTCTCAATATGAAGGTTGTAAAAGCTATGAACTTCGGGTAAGAGCACATTGTGGCAATGACAGTAGTTTGTGGAGTCAACGAATCTATTTTGAAACACCCAGCAATCAGCTGAATGACGATTTTGACAACCACCAGGATATTGGCAATACGGGCGCCGCAGGCTCTGTGTGTTTTGACTCAATCAATCAGCGGTATACTATTTATGCCGCCGGGGATGATATTTGGGGCAGTGCCGATCAATTTCATTATTTGTATAAAAAAGTAAATGGCGACGTAAGTATTTCTGCCCGGGTGCGATATATTGGAAATATTTACAGTTGGGCTAAAGCCGGCGTTATGATGCGCGAATCATTGGATACGGATTCTAAACATAGCCTCTGCGCTTTAACGCCCGGGAATGGGTTTGCCAATCAGTGGCGATCATCTACTGCAGGGTCAAGTGATAATAAGGATACTTCCGGAGCCGCTCCCGGATGGGTTAAACTGGAAAGAACCGGCAACGTATTTGAAGCATATTTCTCCACCAATGGAAGCAACTGGGAATTACTCAACTCAACGACCATTTCCATGAATGATAGTATTTATCTGGGACTCGCCAATTGTAGTCATATTGATGGCACCCTCAACGATGCCATATTTGATCAGATCATGATCAATGGAACCGTATTACAAACAACCGATTTGAGTGTTACACAACCTTTTATTCAAGTTTCGCCGAATCCTGCCAATCATTTACTCAATGTTCAATTTAAAGAAGCCGGCAAGAGCAAAGAAATTCATTTCCGGGTCATCGATCAGCGGGGTCAGGTGAAATTAAACAGCCGTCAAAAAGGGGGACAGTTAAATTATACCCTCCAAATCGAATCCCTACCAACCGGTGTTTATTATTTGCAAATCGAAGATGAAATGAAGCATGCCATTGCATTCATCAAACATTATTAAAAATGCTTATCGAAGCCATTCGTGATTTAGTTTTATCCCTGGAAGAAGTGGAAGAAGCGTGTCCATTTGGCCCTAATGTGATTGTGTTTAAATCCAAAGGCAGAATGTTTTTACTGCTTCCCTTGGATACAGAGACAGTTCGTTTTAATGTCAAATGTGATCCGGAAAAAGCCATTCAATTGCGCGACGAATATCCCGAGCATATTTTACCGGGATATCATATGAGTAAAGTACATTGGAATACCATTATATCCGATGGGTATTTGAATCAGCAATTCCTGAAGGAACAAATCATGCACTCCTATAAGTTGATTCGTAATGGTAAAAAACAGAAAAAATAATGTAGGACCGAACTTAAGCGGAATCATCCGATTCAAAATTTGGGCTAAAAACACAATTCCAAATCATCATATTTATAAAAAGATTTTTTCGCCGGACCTCGCAGTGACTTGGTCTTATTGATTTGAATCAACAACTTCACTTGAAAGGAATAGTAGAAATCATTTTTATCAGGATTTCCTCTTTGCTCTCCGGGTAAGTAGGGCATGTCCGGATTAATCAGATTGCTTTTATTATTCACCGAACGAGCTAATGATGCATCCTCGGCTTGAAGATATTTGGCGAAGAGGTTGGGGTCAATATAATTTGTACTCACATCATCCAAATAATCGGTAAATAATTTTCGTCCGCAAAATTCAACAGCCATACTGGTTTTATTGCCCAGCGCATATCTCAATCCCACGGCAAATGGCATATTCCATTGGGTGAGTTGATAGGGTTTACGACTTGGATATTCCTGCATACCCTGCCCCTCTGTACGCAATGGATGTAGATCAACCCAGATCAGATCTTCGGCAATTTCATCATAATAAGTCCCTTGCGGATTAAAGGAAAACAATCCAATACCCATACCCATGTAAGGCTGTAAGTACCAGTGATGAATACCATATTGGGCAGGAAAAATTTTAAATGGGAAACAAACAGCGCTCAGTGATAATTCCGAAATTTTAGATTGGAAGTCCAGATTACGACGTAAGCGGTA
>DAIRSC010000067.1:0-10440 GCA_036804585.1 Chitinophagaceae bacterium | reverse complement strand
TGAAAGAAAGTCTTTTGGAGCAGGAAAAGCTCGTTGATTTGGTGATTGGGCCCGATGCATATCGAACATTACCGGCATTGATTGCCGAAGCAGATGGAGGTCAGAAGGCCATCAATGTTTTGCTAAGCCGCGAAGAAACTTATGCTGACATTAACCCGATTCGTTTGGACCAGAATGGGGTAAGCAGTTTTGTTAGTATCATGCGGGGATGCAATAATATGTGTAGTTTCTGTGTCGTACCGTTTACCCGGGGCAGGGAACGTAGCAGAGATGCTTATTCGATCGTTGCTGAGGCCCGTGATTTATTTGATCAAGGATATCGTGAGGTGACCCTGTTAGGTCAGAATGTGGATAGTTATCGATGGCAAAATCCGGAAACGGAGGAGGTTGTCAGCTTTGCCGGATTGCTTGAAAAAGTTGCCTTAATACATCCTGATTTGAGAATTCGTTATAGTACCTCCCATCCAAAAGATATCACGGATGATGTTCTAAAAACGATGGCTAAATATGATAATATTTGTAAGTACATCCATTTGCCATTACAAAGCGGGAGTACGCGAATATTGCAATTGATGAACAGAACATACACCAAAGAATGGTATTTGCACAAGATTGATCGGATACGGGAAATCTTGCCCGGATGTGCCATCAGTACAGATATCATCACCGGTTTTTGCAGTGAAACGGAAGTGGATCATCAGCAAACTCTCGAGGTGATTGAGTATGTAAAATATGAATTGGCCTATACCTTTGAGTATAGCGAAAGATCAGGAACCTTGGCGGCAAGAAGGTATCCGGATGATATTCCGGCGGAAGTGAAAAACAGAAGATTAAACGAAATTATCTCGCTGCATCGCAGTCACAGTGAACAGAAGAACAAAGAAGAAATTGGGAAAATACATCTCATACTGGTCGAAGGGCCTTCGAAAAAGAATCCGGAGGAGTGGTGTGGAAGAACAGACACCAACAAAATGGTGATTTTCCCAAAAGGACAGGCGGAGAAATGTCAGTTTGTCAATGTACGGATTACGGATGCCACATCGGGGACCTTAAAAGGGGAGATATTCAGCAATTAATTCCCCATAAGGCAGGGGACATACAAATGTTCGAGTGTTGCCCATGAGCAGAATTACTAAATAGGGGTTGCTGGTTAACGTGAAAGCATTTGACATTATTAAGTTTTGGTGTGATTTGAGCTCATTTCAATGTACGGTAATTTTTTGTATCTCTTCAATAAGCCTGCAGTTCAATTTTTGATTTCCTCTGCTTATTGGATCTTCAACTTTAGCGTCGTCATTTAAGGGTTGTACAATATACCATACCATGAACGCTTCCTTGAATTTGAGGCGCCAGTGAGATAAGCAGCAGCCCTTAATTAATCTGATTAAAAAGCAGGGTAATAAATTCTCCTGAGGAATCAAAAAGTTGGATAAACGGGCGAAAAAGTTCTCATATTCCCTAAGCACTAAAGCATGGTAATTTCTGCAGGATTGTGTAATGTCTGCATGACTTTTTCGATGGATTTTGAATGCGGGGCTAGATCGATTTCCTGAAAATCTTGAATACCACTTTTAAGCATTTCTATTTCCATTTGAAGTTCAGCCGATTCATTGATGGCCTGATGAATGCGTTGATATTGTTCCGGTTCACATTCATTAAAAAGATAAAGTACTAAATCGTCGGATGTAAATTTTTGCATGTTTTGAAATTTGTATTTATTAACGCTGCTCTCATGGACTCAGTATGCCCCTCCGATTTATTAACATACTAATAACAAAATTTTCACAAAAATACCTGCTCTGTGAAAATACAACCATACAGAGTGCAGACAATATGGACAAAGAAGGGTTCGCTTTCAGAATTATCCAATGTTTCAATACATAAACAATTTTCTTTTAACGGGAATTAACTGATGGAGTTACTTTAAAAGTCGATTCGGGAAAAACCGGATTTATTTTAATCAGGGTAATAAGCTGTTCACCGAAAGACCCTGTGATTGAACGGGGAAAAATGAGGCCTTCTGATGTAGCCCGGTAATCGTCGAATATTTTGTTATTGTCAGCGTCGGTATTGATTTCGGTCATCCGTCGAATTAAATAGGTTTTTTTATCCAATAGACAAATAAAGCTTCTACCTGATGGATAATGGATTTGAAACTTAAAATATTCCTTTTCACCCTCATACATCAAATCCATCATTTGTATATTGATTCCTTTTTCGCGATAAGCAATAAAAGGGTCTTCATAATCCAGGTCTATTTTGGCCACTTCTAAATCTGAACTGTCCATTCTTACCACTTTATCCCTGGTGTCTGGCATATACTTCCAACCACCTTGCGGAGTGTAAAGAATATAGAACTCATGATCTTTGTATACTGGCACGCGCGATTCAAATTTGAAATCGTTGCGGTATGATTTGTTACGAATAATTTTCCGACTCACTTTCATTGTTCCTGCATCTGAAACAATTTGATATTCTATTAATACGGATTTGACTTTGGTCCAATTGGATTCTCCACCGATCGCTTTCAGATGATATTGAATAATTTCCTCTTGTGTTTGAGCCATAATCGGCATGGCAAATTTCAGCACCCAAACAAGTAGAATCAGAGATCTCATGCTTTCAAATTTAGTCATTCAAAGATATTCATTTGAGGCAAATGAATATCATGATCTTTCATGGGTACTTTGGCTCCGGGTATTATAGAAATTCTGATTTACCATCTAAACAATACATCGCAAATAGTCATCAGGTGATCAGAACCTTACTATTTCTCAATAGCTGAACGATTCAAATTTTGTTATTTCTGTGAATGATATGGTTTAAGTAAGTGTTGAAATTGCGACCAAAGGCTGTTAAGTAGATATGAACTACCTTTGCAATGGGTAAAAAACCATTGAGATTTTACGTTTAAAGACCAGATCAATTTATTCCCCTAAATCAATCAATATGCAAATCAAAAAATTCATCTATTTATTCTGTTTCCCAATATTCTTGGGTCTCAACGCTTGTCAGGAAGAAGGTCCGCAAGACAATCAAACATCCGGAAGTATTAAAATTTCCATTGACGAAACCTATCAACCTATCATGGAAGAACAATTAAAAATTTTCCGCTCTAGATTCCCGAATGCACAAATACTGGCAGAATATAAACCTGAGGCTGAGTGTTTTAAAGACTTTTTCGAAGATACGACCCGGGTGATTTTTGTAACACGGGAATTGAATGAAGACGAAAAGAAGTTCTGTGAATCCAAACAAATTGTTCCTAAAAGTATGGCGATGGCCAGAGATGCCGTGGTTTTTATCACTTCGCGAAGTTCAAAAGACTCAAATTTTGCCTTGTCTCAAATCAAAGAAATCCTGAAGGGAAGCGAAAACGCAGGAAAATATCAAATCGTTTTTGATCATAAAGCTTCTAGTACGGTCCGATACATCACGGATTCTTTGATTCCGGGAAGTAAATTGTCGGAAAATATTTTTGCTACCAATAATAGTCAGGAAGTGATTGATTATGTGTCTAAAAACGAAAATGCTATTGGCGTAATAGGTGTAAGTTGGGTGGCTGATCGAAGCGATTCTACCGTCGAGAGTTTTTTATCGCAAGTGCGTGTGGCAGGAATCAAGCCGGATACAGGAAAAATTACCGCCTTTGTGAAACCCTATCAGGCGTATATCGGCTTACGTGAATATCCTTGTACACGCATTTTCTACTTCATCAGCAAGGAGTCATGGCAGGGTTTAGGTACCGGATTAGTGAATTATTTATGCAGAGATGGCCAATTAGTCTTTAAACAAGCCAAATTGTTTCCCTTGAGGGTTAATGTGCTCTTGCGAGAAACAAATGCAAAAGAATAAATTTTCGTTAAGTGATACCGTGAATCGTAACCTTTATGGATATTTGCCATCCATATAATCATTGAATGGCCGTAAGGAAAAGAATACAATTAAAAATGAAAATGAACAGCATCAAAAAAACAAGCGTGGTTTTAGCTATGGTCTTGACTTCCATGAGCAATCTTTTTGCACAATCCATGGAGGATGGCGTGAAAAAATTTAAATACAAAAGGTACGAAAGTGCCAAAGCGATATTTAGTACCATGACTGATCCCTTGTCGAACTACTATTTGGGATTGATCGAAATAGAAAATGAAAATTTAAAATCAGCAGAAGCAATTTTTCAAAAATTCTTGGAAGATCCTGCGAATCAGGCTGGTTTGGCCCGTGTCAAATTATTACAAAAAGATGTTTCGACTGCAACCAGTTTAATTGAGAAGGCCGCTTCAAAGGCGAAAAAGAAAGATATCCGTCCTTTACAATATGCTGCGGATGCGATTACTTATACCGAAGGAATGGATCCAAACAAAGCCATTGAATTGTATAAAAAAGCTCTTGAAACTGAAAAAAATGGTGATTTATATATCGGATTGGGAGATGCCTACCGCAAATTACAAGGTGGTGGTGGTAATGCCATGACCAATTATGAAAATGCTGAAATGTTTCCTGCAGTCCAATCACTGGCCAATTACAAAAAGGGAAATTTATGGTATGCGGCCAAAAATTATGATAGTGCACTTGCCAACTACGCAAGAGCATCCGACCTGGATAAAGACAATCCATTGCCGTTTAAAGCACTTGCTGATGCATATTATAAAGTGAACAGATTTAAATTGTCGAAAGAAAATATTGAAAAGTATCTCGAATTGTCGGATAAAAGTATTGATGATCAGATTCAGTATGCCAATACCCTTTATTTGGCCAAAGAATACCAGAATGCGATTCAAAAAATGAATGACTTAATTGGCAAAGGTGCTGAAAGACCATACATGTATCGTGTAATCGGATTCAGTCAATACGAAATCAAAGACTTTACAAATGCCAAAATCAATATGGATAAATTTTTTGTAAAACAAGATCCGCTTAAAATTATTCCTCAGGATCATATCTATTATGGAAAAATTCTTTTGAAGGACACCAATACGGCTTCTATGGCTGAAAGTTCATTCAATAAAGGAATCGCAATAGATACCAGCAGTGATAAAATACCCGTTTTTAGAAATATTGCTGAGGCTTATTATGATGCTGAAATGTATGGAAATTCAGGAAATTGGTACAAAAAAATTGTCGAAAGCAATTCACCGGGAATTGAGGCTGTTGACTATTGGTGGGCTGGAGTCATGTATTTCTATGCCCGTGACTATGCGAATGCTGAGCCGATGATTCGTTTATATCATTCAAAGTATCCTGATGAACCAACCAGTATTTTTTGGTTGGCCAGAATTACGGAAGCGACTAAAGACAAAGATTATAAAACCGGAGCTGCCAAGGATTATTACAACCAATGGATCGGTAAAATCAACGAAGATCCTGCCAAGAAGAAAGATCTATTAAAAGCTTATACTTATTTAGCAATGGTTGCATATACCGCCAACAATAAGGCCGATGCGAAATTGTATAGCGATAAACTGATTGCTTTGGATCCTGCCAATAGTGTCGGAACCCAGATTCAGAAAGCGCTTCCTGCCATGAAGTAATTAGAAGAGGAATTTTGAATGACAAACGGAGGATTTGTTCCTCCGTTTTCTTTTCCACAATAAATGTGAATTCTGAATCGAATTATAAATTTTTAAGATATTTGGTTACCTTTGCGGGCAAATTTAAACGAATCCATTCATGTCAGGCCAACTTAAGGAAGTACGACTACGTATCAAATCAGTAGGAACGACGCAACAAATTACCAAGGCGATGAAAATGGTAAGTGCTGCGAAGTTGAGAAGGGCACAAGATGCCATTCTGCAAATGCGTCCATATGCTGAAAAATTACAGGAAATGCTCGGTAATATTATCGGAAGTGTCGATGGAAACCTGGGTGGTGGTCTCAATGCTGAACGCCCTGTTGAAAAAGTTCTCATCATTTTGGTTACCAGCGATCGAGGTTTATGCGGAGCATTTAACTCAAATCTGGTGAAATTGGTGAAGTCAACCATTCAGCATAAATATAAGGATTTGGCGGCAAAAGGTCAAGTGACCATTTTACCAATTGGTAAAAAAGGGTTTGAAGCTTTTGGAAGAGCGAATATGCCGATGATTGAGCAATTTTGGAATCTGTTCAGTGATTTGAATTTTGACAAAGTAAAAGATGTTGCCGAGTTTGTTCGACAAGCTTTTATCAATAAAGAATTTGATCGGGTGGATTTGGTGTATAGCCGTTTTAGAAATGCCGCTACCCAGGAATTTGTTTGTGAGCAGCATTTGCCTATTCCTAAAACCAAAACCAATTCAAGTGAGTCGGTGACTGATTTTATTTTTGAACCGTCCAAAGAGGTATTGATTCAGGAATTGATGCCCAAAATTTTAAATACTCAAATTTTTAAAGGTGTTTTGGATAGTCATGCTTCTGAACATGGTGCTCGAATGACCGCCATGGATAAGGCCACTGAAAATGCTGAAGAAATGTTACGATCCCTGAGAATATCTTATAATCGTGCCCGTCAGGCTGCAATTACAACCGAATTGACCGAAATTGTCAGTGGTGCAGCGGCTCTGCAGGGTTAATGAAAATACATGAAACACAAACGAGAACGATCCGCCTAAGGCGGATCGTTCTCGTTTAAACCCATTTAAAGCCCATACTCAGCAAACGCTGTTTACAAAAAGTGCTGAACTGGCAATTTACAAATGCATTTTACGGAAATGAAATATTGTTCATTTCATCATAAAAGCCTAATTGCCTTTTTAATTCTAAAAAGAATAAATTTTACTTTAACCCAACTACTTTACATCGACCTGCGGTACTGTCCGCCTACTTCAAACAACGCTTTTGTGATTTGCCCTAAAGAACAGTATTTCACTGTTTCCATGAGTTCTTCAAAAAGATTTTCGTTATGAATGGCTTTATTCTGCAGACGTTTAAGCATTTCAGGTCCTTTTGCACCGCTTCGTTCCCACAAATTTTGAATGCCTTGAATCTGAAATTCTTTTTCTTCTTTGGCCGAACGAATCACCTCTTGTGGTAATACGGTCGGTGAGCCGGTTGAACTCAAAAATGTATTGACTCCAATGATAGGAAATTCTCCGGTATGTTTCAAGGTTTCGTAATACAAACTTTCTTCCTGAATTTTACTACGTTGATACATGGTTTCCATAGCTCCTAATACACCACCTCTTTCCGTAATTCGATCGAATTCAGCATAGACCGCATTTTCAACCATTTCAGTTAATTCCTCAATGATGAACGAACCTTGAAGCGGGTTTTCATTTTTTGCCAGACCCAATTCGCGATTGATGATCAACTGTATCGCCATCGCGCGTCTCACACTTTCTTCTGTAGGTGTTGTGATTGCTTCATCATAAGCATTGGTGTGGAGCGAATTACAGTTATCGTATATCGCATATAACGCCTGAAGTGTGGTTCGAATATCATTGAAGTCAATTTCCTGAGCATGTAAACTGCGTCCGGATGTTTGGATATGATATTTTAACATTTGACTTCTTTCATTTCCGCCATATTTATGCTTCATGGCTTTCGCCCAAATTCTTCGGGCAACCCGTCCTATCACACTATACTCCGGATCAATGCCATTGCTGAAGAAAAATGATAAGTTTGGTGCAAAATCATCAATATGCATTCCACGGCTCAGGTAGTATTCTACAAAGGTGAATCCATTACTTAGGGTGAAGGCTAACTGGGATATTGGATTGGCGCCTGCTTCAGCGATATGATATCCGCTGATACTGACACTGTAAAAATTTCTAACTTGTTGATCAATAAAATATTGTTGCACATCACCCATCAGTTTCAAAGAAAATTCAGTGCTGAAAATACAGGTGTTCTGCGCTTGATCTTCTTTGAGAATATCTGCCTGCACGGTACCTCTCACTTGCTTCAAGGTTTCCGTTTTTATTTTTTGATAAATATCTGCCGGAAGTACCTGATCGCCGGTAACTCCCAGGAGCATTAATCCCAGTCCGTTATTTCCTTCAGGTAGTTCGTCACCATTTTCACTCATTGAATGATTAAAATATGAGGGTTTCAGATGCTCCTTGCCTGCAAAAAATGATTTTATTTTCTCTTTAATTTCTTGTTCTAATCCATGTTGTTTAATATAGATTTCACACTGCTGATCAATGGCTGCATTCATAAAAAAGGCAGCAATGATGCTGGCAGGGCCATTGATGGTCATACTGACCGATGTTTTCGGATCAGCCAGATTAAAACCGCTGTACAACTTTTTAGCATCATCCAATGAAGGAACACTTACCCCACTATTTCCAATTTTTCCATAAATATCAGGGCGATGGTCCGGGTCATTTCCGTACAAGGTGACACTGTCAAATGCTGTACTTAAGCGGGCAGCAGGTAATCCTTTTGAAACATAATGGAAACGTTTGTTGGTTCTTTCAGGTCCACCTTCACCCGCAAACATACGAGTCGGGTCTTCACCTTCACGCTTGAATGGATAAATGACGGCTGCATAAGGAAACTCACCCGGGAACTTTTCCATGAGGCACCATTTTAGGATTTCACCCCATGACTCATAGCGCGGTACGGAAACCTTTGGGATTTGAGAGTGACTCAAACTTTCAGAATGGGTTTTGATTTTTAGTTCTTTATCCCGCACTTTAAAGGTATAGTACTCGTCTGTGTATTTTTTCTTTTTGGCTTCCCAGTTTTCGAGCAACATTTTATTCTTTGGATCGAGGTCTAATTCTACTTTTGCATAAACTTCTTGCAACACCTTAACCAAACGATCTGCATCTTCGATAGCTGACTCGCTTATTGTTTTGATTGTCTGCTGTATACCAAAGAGTTTTTGAGCGATATTACCTTGTTTCTCTGCCCATTGATCATATTTTCGATTATTCTCTGTGATTTCACTCAAATAACGTGTTCTGGAGGGTGGGATTATAAATATTTTTTCACTCATTTCTTCAGAAGCATGGAATCCTGAATTTAAATCTGCACCGGTTTTTTCAACAATTTTATCTATCAACGCTTTGTATAAAGTATTGGCCCCCGGATCGTTAAATTGTGAAGCAATCGTTCCGAATACCGGCATGTTTTCAGCTTCCTGATCAAATAACTTATGGTTGCGTTGATATTGTTTTTTAACATCCCTCAACGCATCCATTGCACCTCGTTTATCAAATTTGTTGATGGCAATGATGTCGGCAAAATCTAACATGTCAATTTTTTCCAACTGGGTAGCTGCGCCATATTCCGGTGTCATCACATACATACAAACATTGCTGTGTTCTGTAATTTCGGTATCGCTTTGTCCGATACCACTGGTTTCAAGAATGATTAAATCAAATTGTGAGGTTTTGAGGATATCCACCGCATCCTGAACATATTTACTTAAGGCTAAATTGCTCTGGCGTGTGGCCATACTACGCATAAAAACACGATTACTCCGAATGGCATTCATCCGAATTCTGTCGCCCAACAATGCGCCTCCTGTTTTACGTTTTGAAGGATCGACGGATACAATACCAATACGTTTCTCCGGAAAGTCTATTAAAAATCTTCTCACCAATTCATCGACTAAACTACTTTTTCCTGCTCCTCCTGTACCTGTTATCCCTAAAACCGGGGTCTGACTTTTTTTCGAGTTTTCGCGAACTTTGGTTAACATCTGCTGCGTTTCAGGTGAATCCGGTAAATTTTCAGCAGCACTGATGCAGCGGGCAATACTTCGAAAATCTTTTTTCTCAAGGTATGAAACTTCACCATTTAAATGTTGACCGGTTGGATAATCACTTTTTTCCAGCAAATCATCAATCATACCTTGCAATCCCATGGCTCTTCCGTCGTCAGGACTATAAACCCTGGTAATGCCATAAGCTTGTAGCTCATTAATTTCATCCGGGAGTATGACACCTCCGCCTCCGGCAAATATTTTAATATGGCTACAGCCTTTTTCGTTTAATAAATCGTACATGTACTTGAGGTACTCAACATGCCCACCTTGATAGGAAGTCATGGCAATGGCATTGGCATCTTCCTGAATCGCACAATCCACAACGTCCTGAACACTTCGGTCATGTCCCAAATGAATTACTTCAGCACCGCTGGATTGCATAACACGTCGCATGATATTGATCGATGCATCATGTCCATCAAATAGAGATGCGGCAGTAACTATTCGGATTTTATTTTTAGGTTGGTACATCATTTATTTTTTTAGTGCTGCCCATTTCAGCAGCACGACAAAAGTAAAAAAAATAGGCATACCTTCAAGCCTAAGCGGGTGGAATACTCTGTGTTTGGTTTTTATGAGGGCGGTTTTGGTGAGGATTCTATGATTGGTCATCCTGATGTTCCATCTTCTGTCAGTTAGGCACTATTTCAATATTTTCAACCAGATTTTTTAGGTGTTTCTGAACTTCGTAGGGCTTGCTGATTATCTCATAGGCGCTTCAAATTCAAGGAAGCGTTCGAGG
>DAIRSC010000066.1:0-10895 GCA_036804585.1 Chitinophagaceae bacterium | reverse complement strand
AAAATTCAAAAAGCCTTGAACTTTTTTGCCAAATGACTTTTGCAATGGTCTCAATCAGCGATTTAGCATTTACCCGAATCCGACACAGGACGTTTTAACGATGGAACCCCAGGAAGCATCCGTTCAGGAAGTATATTCATTACGGATAATGAGGAGCGATGGGAGGCTCTTTTATCGTGCATCCAAACTGAAAGGACGCAGGCAATTACAAATAGCTGATTGGCCTGTGGGAATTTATTATGCTGAACTAGAACAGAAGGGTATCCGACAGAACATTACTTTTTCTAAACAATAAATGTTTCATTGGTATTGCTTCGTTCCTCACTAAAACTTGATTAAAAAAAACGGCTGAATTGAAATCATTCACACAGCCGTTTGTCTTAAAGGATTTTTTAAATTATGAAGCCATAGCCGTATCATAACGACGACCAACTTCTTCCCAATTCACAACACTCCAGAAAGCATTGAGATAATCGGCACGACGATTTTGGTAATGCAAATAGTAAGCATGTTCCCAAACGTCTGCACCCAAAATAGGTGTACCCTGACAATCGGCAATATCCATCAAAGGATTATCCTGATTGGGAGTTGAACAAATGCACAAGGTTTTGTCTGCTTTCACACAAAGCCAGGCCCATCCGGAGCCAAAGCGAGTCATACCTGCCTGATTAAAATCTGTTTTAAATTGATCAAAGCCACCCCATTGACTTTGAATCGCATCTGCCAAAGCGCCGGTGGGTTGTCCACCGGCATTGGGGGCTACTATTTGCCAAAATAGGCTGTGATTATAATGACCACCGCCATTATTGCGAACAGCAGGACTTAATTTAGAAATCATACCCATAAGCTCTTCCAAACTTTTACCGGCATGTTCACTACCATCCAGGGCTTTATTGAGGTTATCAACATAAGCCTGATGGTGTTTGCCATGATGAATCTGCATGGTTTGGGTATCGAAGTGAGGTTCTAAAGCTTCATGCGCGTAAGGCAGGGCTGGTAATGTAAATGACATATCAATTGATTTTTTGTTTTTAATAGAATGCTCAAAGATAGGGTAAAGGAATCTCGAAAAACATTTGAATTTCGTAAAACCGATCAGCTATTCGTATTCCTTTTTTAATTCCTTGATATCCTCAATGAGTTTATCAACCTCTTTCAAATTGGTTCCATCGTAAGTTCCGCGAATATGTTTTTCTTTATCCACCAGCACAAATTTTTCGGAGTGAATAAAATCGGGTAGGATATCTTTTTGTGTTGTGTCTTCCACAGCCGTTACCAAATAACTGTTAATGGCCATATCATAAAGCGCCCGTTTGTCGCCGGTTAAAAAATGCCATTGTGCAGCATCTGCTTCAAACCGTTGTGAATAGCTTTTGAGTTGCTCCACAGTATCTGTTTCAGGATCTACGGTATGAGATAAAATAGCAAAATCGGCCTGACCACGAAAAGTTTGATACACTTTGGTCATGTTTTCATTCATTTTCGGGCAGATGCCTTCACAGGTCGAGAAAAAATATTCGACTACATAAATTTTCCCCTCCACATCTTTTTCGGTAATGGTTTTTCCATCCTGATTTGTGAAAGAAAAGGGTAAAACATGATGACCCGGATTCCCGTAGGTGGGTAAACGGCGTGGATGTTGTTTGTATTCGTAATAGTAATAGGCCAAAAATCCGATGCCCAACAGCATAAAGAACACCAACAGAATAATCGCTTTTTGATTTCGCATGGCAGCAAAATTAAGGCATTGGCCGCGAAGGTAAGTTCCGGGATAGTGAAATATTTTTACAACCGATGATAGAGAGAATGGGCAGAAAACAAGAGGCCCGAATTATCTTTGAGCCATGCACGATATTCCTTCTTTTTACGAGGCGTTTGAACAGGGCGATATTCCGGAATTATCCGATACGAATTTGCATCACATGTTGAATGTTTTAAGAATGAAATCGGGGGAGGAATGTTTTTTATGCAATGGCAAGGGTATACAGTATTATATTCAACTCACCTCAGTGGGTAAAAGAAAGGTGGAATATCAAATCAAGAATACCCAACAATTCAGTCACAATACAGAAGGATTTATTTTGGCCATCGCATTTACCAAAAACCCTGCCCGAATGGAATGGCTGATCGAGAAGGCTTGTGAAATAGGCGTCAAAGCCATCGTTCCCTTAATCACCGAACGTAGCGAAAGATTGCATTTCAAAGCAGATCGTTTTCGGAAAATCCTGATATCAGCTATGTTACAAAGCCGACGTTATTTTTTACCCGAAATGTATGAACCTCAAAGTTTGCAATCAGTCATCAGCTGGCCCATTCCGATTAAAACCCTGGCCCATTGTATGGATATGGGGATTAAAAAACAACTTTCACAACTGGTACAAGCGAATCAAGAACTGATAGTATGTATTGGACCGGAAGGCGATTTTACAGAAGCTGAAGTTTTGGCTTGTGAACATGCGGGATTTCAGAGCATTACCCTGGGTCAGCAACGTTTACGAACAGAAACGGCAGGTTTGTTCAGTTTGGCACAATATCATACCGCTTTGCAGACCTTATAAATGAACCGAAATTTTGTGCTGTCTTCTTGGTCGAGCGACTGCAAATGACCAATTAAGTGTACTTCTCTTTACTCAAAACACATACTAGTTCGGAATTATACTCAAAGCCAACTCACTACCCAGAATTCTCTCAAGGCTTTTTTAAAATATCGGATGAAAGAAAATTTATCAGAAGATTAAGATTAATTTTGGCCGTCAGGATTTAATCTTGAACACTAAACCTAAGAAGTATTGAAGATGATGATTACCCGAATGAGCTTATTGTTTTTTCTTGGATTGTGGATGAGCATATCGCAATGCCATGCCCAGAAATTAAAATTGGGACTATTGGTTTATGGAGGAGGCGGAGATTGGTATGCCAATCCGACTGCACTAAAAAATTTGGCTCGTTTTGCAAATGCGCAATTAGGTACACAATTTGATTTGCAGGAAGCACAGATCGAAGCAGGTAGTCGGGAAATATTGAATTATCCCATTTTATTTGCAACCGGCCATGGTCGTATCACGTTTACAGATGTGGAAGCTCAAAATTTGAGAACCTATTTAATCGGGGGCGGATTTTTACATATTGATGATAACTATGGGATGGATCCCTATGTCAGACCGGCGATGAAAAAAGTATTTCCGGAATTAGACTTTGTGGAACTGCCTTTTTCCCATCCGGTTTATCATCAGAAATTTGATTTTGCCAATGGCTTACCCAAAGTACATGAACATGATAAAAAAGCACCCAGGGGCTATGCGTTAATTTATCAGGGTCGTGTGGTATGTTTTTACAGTGTTGAAACCGATTTAAATGATGGCTGGGAAGATCCTGAGGTGCATAAGGATCCGGAAGAAAAACGACAGCAAGCTTTGCGCATGGGAGCCAATCTGATTCAATATGCTTTTATGGGTCAATAGCCCGTCGACGAAAAGTAGTATCAAAATTAGGGCAAACTGATTATCTCCAATTCTTCGAAGCTTGTTTGAGTTCAACGAAACATATTTGCTTTTTAGTTCCATTCTTTTGCTTTTAGTCAACGAGCTGTATTTTATGTTTACGGCATAACCCAGTATTCAAAGATTGTGTTTTGTGAGGATGCGGAGGAAAAGTAGTATCAAGATTATGTTCTTATTCGGTATGTAGGAAGTCTATGAAATGAGATGGTCAAAAAGGGTACATTTGTCTTTTAATTTTAAATCATGAAAAAAATACTTGCTCTGCTCATGTTTTCATTTCTTTTCGCGCCAAAAGCGCTCGATGCTCAAACTAAATCCATTTATGATTTTAAAATAGAATCATTGGAAGGCGGTACGATAGACTTATCTAAGTACAAGGGCAAAAAAATTCTCATAGTGAACACGGCATCCAAATGTGGTTATACTCCGCAATATGAAGCCTTGCAGAAATTGTACAATCAATTTAAAGATCGTTTGGTCATTATTGGATTTCCATCAAACAATTTTATGTTTCAGGAGCCCGGATCCAATGCGGATATTAAATTGTTTTGTCAGAAAAATTATGGAGTCACCTTTCCGATGGCAGCAAAAATTGCCGTGAAGGGAAAAGATATGCATCCATTGTACGTTTGGCTGACGCAGAAGAAATACAATCAATTCAGTGATAATTCCGTCAAATGGAATTTTCAGAAATATCTGATTGATGAAAACGGGAAATTAGTTGCTGTATTCGCACCCGGAACCGATCCGATGAGCGATGAAGTAATTGCAGCGATAAAATAGCGAATACGAACGTCGTCACTGCGTATTGCATAATAACTTTAGCTCATGAATTTGCAGGAACTCTATCAAAAGGCATTGAGGCTTGAATTTTTAAGTATGGAAGAAGGTCTCTTTCTTTTTCAACATGCTCCATTGTCTGAACTCATGCATGTAGCCCACAGTTTGCGAATGAAGCAGGTTCCGGGAAATCGGGTCACCTGGCAAATCGATCGGAATGTCAATACAACCAATGTATGTTTGGCGAATTGTAAATTCTGTAATTTTTATCGCATCCCCGGTCATGAAGAAGCTTACATAACGGATATTCCCACGTATAAAATTAAAATTGAGGAAACCATTCGCTGGGGTGGCGATCAGTTATTGTTGCAAGGCGGACATCATCCCGAATTGGGATTATCATTTTACGTGAACCTTTTTCGTGAATTAAAAGCCCTTTACCCGGATATCCGTTAACATGCCTTAGGACCACCCGAAGTTGCGCATATTACCAAGCTTGAGAAAAGCACCCACCATGAAGTCCTCAAAGCTTTAAAGGAAGCCGGTTTGGATAGTTTACCCGGTGCAGGTGCAGAGATCCTCAATGATCGGGTCAGGCGATTGATATCAAAAGGCAAGTGTGGGGCAAAGGAATGGTTGGATGTGATGCGTGAAGCCCATCGTTTAAATATTACTACCTCGGCCACCATGATGTTTGGACATGTAGAAACCTTAGAAGAACGTTTTCAGCATTTGGTAGATATTCGTCAAGTCCAAAGCGAGAAACCGGATTCGGCAAAAGGTTTTCTGGAATTCATCCCATGGACTTTTCAGGATACCGGAACTTTATTGCGTCGTATTCGGGGAACAAAAAATAATATATTGGGTGAAGAGTATATCCGTATGATTGCGATGAGCAGAATCATGTTACCCAATATCAAAAATATTCAAGCATCCTGGCTGACCGTTGGAAAGGAAATTGCTCAGGTTTGTTTGTATGCAGGCGCCAATGATTTTGGCAGCATTATGTTGGAAGAAAATGTAGTTAGTGCTGCCGGAGCCCCACATCGATTTACCTTTAAGACCATTCAGGAAGCCATTCGTCAGGCCGGGTATGAGCCACAACTTCGAAATCAGGAGTATGATTTTCGGACCTTACCGGAAACTGTGGAAGAACAGGTCATCGATTATTAATATCGATGTTGGTTTCTTGACTTATTGTCGTCCGTCTAAAATAATATTACCACTTTGCGGCATGACGATAATCTTGCTATTTTGAGATGCAGCCAATTCGCGGTAAGCTTTAATTTGTTCGTACTTCAATTGTTTATCACTCAGGCCTTCGCTAATAATGCGTTGATAATCGGCAATACCTTGAGCTTCCACCCTTTTACGCTCAGCTTCCTGTTTTTCTTTCTGTAAAACAAATTGCATTTTCTGCGCTTCCTGTTCGGCATTGATTTTACTTTCAATGGTCAATTTAACTGTTTGAGGAAGCGTGATATTTCGAACCAATAAATTTTCAAGAATTAGTCCGCGCAATTGAAATTCTTTTTCGATGCTTTGAAAAATCTTTTGTTGAAATTCATCTCTTTTGGTGGAGTATAATTCAACCGCATCATAATAAACGGCGTTGTCGCGAATTTTTGTGCGGGAAACCGGGCGAATAATTTTATCCTTATAATCAATACCAATACTGCGAATTAGGTCCGGGCCTTTTTCGGGATTTAAGCGATAGAGTACAGACAAGTCGATGGTGACTTCCAGGCCATCACGGGTGAGAACACGAATAGCGTCATCACCCCCTTTATCGCCTTCATCATGAACCCCGCTCATGGTATAGTTTTGGGTTCGGGTATCGAGATGTCGAATTTGAACAAAAGGGTTCACGGCATTTAATCCGCTGTGAAGAACCCGTTTTTGAATTTTACCAAACAGTGATTGGACGCCAATATAACCGGCATCAATTTGTTTGACACAGGAACTGAATAAACCAATGATAAGGACTAAAAATCCCAGTGCACGGATTCCTCCAATGAGACGCCCCATATTTTCGACCCGGGGAATTTTAGTAATAAAACGCGGAGCAACGATGATTAACACCAGCCCTAAAAATATAAAGAACATCTTTTAAATTTTAAACAAAGATAGTGGATGTATATGGTGTTGGTGGAAATGAATTGGACCAATGTCATATAGAAACGACGAGTGGAAAACAAGGCATTAGATCTGTCAATCTGTTGTTTGTCGCTAAAAACTCACGCTTAATTTTCTTCCAAACGCGGGGTACATCCAAACTGTTCCATGAGGGTATTGTCGTAAAAATCAGCTTTTTTAAATAAAGCACTCAACATTTCTTCGCCGCTTTCTGCGGTCATGTCCATGTCGTAAGTCAATGAACTCAATACAATATCCTGTTGATTGACACTGAAGAGCATACTTTTCATTTGGCAATTTTCGCGTAAAAGGTATTCATATACAGCTCCGATATTTAGTTTGGGTAGTTGACACAAAAAGGCGTCACCTACCACGAAATAGTTATCGGGGTTATAACTGATTCGAATGGTGGCACTACCTTCTTTCACTTCCCAGTTATTGGTAGACACTCGGGATAGTTCGCGATCTTTACCGAGCTTTTGTAAAATATCTTCGATGGTTTTGGCAATTCCGCTGACGTCAATTTGTTTTTCTTTTTGCGGAATTAATTCAATTTTGGCACCGCAGTTCGGGCAATATTCTCCATCAATATTTGTTTCGCTCACGAGTGTAGAACAGGAGTGACAGCGCACCACGGCTTGTCCGCGAAGAGGAATATATTCATCTAAAGCTGTTTTAAGTTGTTCAGAGGGAACAGCGAATCCCAGGTTATCACCACCCCGAATAATGAAGGTATTTACGCCGATGACTTCTCCTTGCTGGTTGACAAGCGGCCCACCACTATTACCCGGATTGATGGCCGCATCAATTTGAATATATTTTAATCCATTTTGGATCCGGTCCACCCGACTAATCACACCTTGGGTGGAAGTATAATTTAATCCATAGGGATGACCCATGGCCAGCACTTCGTCTCCATCGCGGAGCACATGATAATCGCCCAATTGAATATCGGGAAAAGCGACACCATGCGGGGGCATTAAAAAAGCCAGATCGTATTTGGAATCCGTAAAGAGAACACGACTAAATTGTTTTTCGAAGTTTTTACCTTTAATAGTTACTTCGGCGTTATCCCGAACAACATGATGATTGGTCACGATTAGGTCGTAATGGGGCAAATAAAAACCACTTCCGGTAGATTGTTGCGTAGCGATTTGAATCACTGCGGTTTTGTATGTATCGATGATTTCGTTGAGTGTCATGCCGTTTGATGCGGTGGTGAATCAAAATTAAGGTTTTGGATTTCAGAGAGGAAGGAGAGCAGAAAATCCAGGATAGAATTGAAGTTCAGTTTGGAAGTGTCGAGATGGAGTTTAGGATATTTATCACTGAAAGGGTGGATAATTTCTTCGATTCGTTGGTTGATACGATCGGCCGAAGGCCGATCGTTTTGCAGTAAATGATGTGTAGCCCCTAAATCGGCATAGTAGATGGGGTTATTGATTTCCATCATCATGTCAAAAAAGTCGTTTAGCGGTTTGGGCAAACTATACGAATACTGCGCATAGGCCAATCCATATTCCATAACGGCTATCGCAATATCCGGGTAGTTATTATCACGATACCAAAACATATTTTCGTTGGCAGATTGAATACTATCGGCAATCGCACTATGTGGTTTGGGCATGGTAATGGCAAAACTCGCCCGGGAACGATAAAAGTATTTGACCACTTCCTCTTTTGGCCAAGCAAGTAGTTTATGAAAAGCATCTTTCAGAATCTGATTGCGTTCGACGGAAGTTTTTTCTTCTTTATTACTCCAATACAAATTATTGATGCGTTCAATTTCATTCAGCAATTTACCCTCCGGTGTAATGAGGTAATCGATGCGATAAAGCAAGGTTAGCAACAAATAAGCAATTCCGCCGGAGAAACTATCTTGATTCAGTTCTTCTACCCGTTTCAAGGTAGACTGAATCCAATGTTGAAAATAACGATACTTCATTTCGGTTTCCTGTTCAGGAAAAAAAGTCACATGGGAGTCGTCTACCGCCTGCAGGGTATTAAAATCGGTTATGAGCAAATCGTCCTGTTTATCGGCTTTGGTAGCAATTTCCTTCAGGCCGTAATACAGTTTATTCGGGCTCGCATTAGCTTTCGGGGTATCAAACAACATGCACAGTTTATCGCCTTGCAGGGCATATCTGCTGTAGTACAAACTATAGTTCAGTTCCAATAAACGTCGCATCACCGGAACGGAAGGTTTTTCCATACGGGCCAGTGAAACGGAAGCTGTGATTTCCTGTTCATTGATAAGACCTTTGACAATTTTAGTACCCTGATAAATTTCGAAACTGTAAAAAACACCTTCTTTTTTCAGTTGTACATTATCTGCTTCCTCATCACGCAGATAATCGAAGAAAGCTTCTATGGATTCGTTAAGTTTTTTGGCTTTAAACAAATCTTCAGCCTCAAACCACCTTTTGGTTTTGGCCAATGATTTATTGTTATCCGAATAACGGCCAAAACGAATCATCGGAGCGGAAGGAGGCGCTTTTTCTTCTTTGGAGGCCCTGCCAAACCATTTGTCAAACAATCCCATAAGTTGCTAAGGTAATGAATTTTCGAAAGTACAATACAGCTGGAAACAGGCAATCTGCTACAGAGGTGTTTTGTTTGAGTACCGGATATAAAATTCGCACAGAACACGCTATATTTGTCACCATAATTAAAAAAATTCATGCGTTTTATCGTTTCTTCAGGCACCCTGCTCAAAAATCTGCAAAGTATAGGCGGCATCATTAGTAATAATAATGTACTGCCCATCCTAGAGTCTTTTTTGTTTCAAATAGATAATAACCAACTTACAGTGGTTAGCACGTATCTCGAAACAACGATGAAAGTGCGTATCCCTATTCAATCCGGCGATCAGGGAGAATTATGTGTACAGGCCAAAGTTTTGACCGAGTACCTCAAAAATCTTCCGGAACAGCCTATAACTTTTGATATCAGCACCGTTGATTTTGGTATAGATATTACCAGTGAGCAAGGTAAGTATAAAATTGTAGGTGAGAGCGCCAATAATTTCCCGACTGAACCAAGCGCCGATCATGCAACCGAATTTACTATGCCGGCCAAGGAGTTGAGCGATGGAATAAGTAAAGCCATCATTGCAGTGAACCATGATGATATGCGCCCGGCCATGAATGGGGTGTTTTTTGAATTAGGAAAAAACAACATGACCATGGTGGCCACGGATGCTCATCGCTTGGTGCGTTGCGTTAAATCGGATGTGAATTGCCCGAAATCGGATTCTTTTATCGTTCCTAAAAAGGCCCTGAATCAACTGAAAAACAACTTGAATCAATCCACTGAAATTACCGTGGCATACAATAAAAATCACTTGTTTGTGAACAGCGAAAACTTACAACTCAGTTGTCGCCTGATTGATGCCAAATTCCCGGATTATAAGATTGTTATCCCTGCGGACAACCCCTACAAACTTACTATCGACAAACTGGAGTTTTTAAGTGCATTGCGCCGGGTAAGTGTTTTCTCAAACAAATTGACCAATCAGGTGGTATTGGACATACAGGGCAATAGTTTGCATTTGTATGCACAGGATGTCGATTTTTCTTTTGAAGGAAATGAACGTATGCAATGTCAGTATAACGGCGAAGACATGAAGATTGCTTTTAATGCTCGATTGCTGATTGAACTGATCGTGGTTTTGGAAGGGGAGGAAATTGAATTTGAATTGAGTACTCCAACCCGTGCAGGCATCATTCGTCCGGTTGATAAAAAAGACCACGAAGATTTACTCATGTTGATTATGCCTTTGATGATCGGAGCATAAGATTTTTTCACGATTAAACCCATCCATATTTCATGGCATTACCCGATATATTTCAGGTTGAGGTGAGCGAGGCTATCATTTCACGTATCGAAAAATTGACCCCTCAAACGCCGGCTCAATGGGGCAAAATGAGTGTAGCACAGATGTTGGCACACTGTTCAGTGACCTATGAAATGATTTACGAAAACAAACATCCTAAACCGGGCGCATTCATGCGTTGGATATTGAAAACCTTTATCAAAAAATCTGTTGTGAATGAGGTGCCTTACAAACACAACAGTAGCACGGCTCCGCAATTTTTGATGAAGGAAGATAAAAATTTTGAAGCGGAGAAAACCCGTCTCATTGCTTTCATCCGTCAAACCCAACAATTAGGTCAGGCGCATTTTGACGGGAAGGAATCCCATTCCTTTGGTGTTATGAGTGGAAGCGAATGGAATAATCTCATGTATAAACACCTGGATCATCACTTGCGTCAGTTCGGTGTATAAATCCGTTTCCTTTTTTCGAGTAATAATTTTTAACGGACTCCAAGTAATCAGCATTATATTTTGTTTTAACCAGAGCTTGCTGATTAACGAGAAAATAGCTGATATCATTACATGATGGAGAGAATTGTGCTCATTTAGATGCAAAATAATTTTTCATATCGTTTCAATAAGCTTGCAGTTTTTCTCTGATTT